>NZ_JAQFJJ010000011.1:0-92112 GCF_030440005.1 Streptococcus sp. SP1 | reverse complement strand
TGGAAGTTGTGTGAGCAATGGAGCGGACTAATACTAATAGCTCGAGGACTTATCCAAAGAGTCAGAAGATATTGACAAAGTTAGGTTTAGTTTGTTAGAATATAGATATTCAATTTTGAATGTTTAAACATTCAGAGTTAAGTGACGATAGCCTAGGAGATACACCTGTACCCATGCCGAACACAGCAGTTAAGCCCTAGAACGCCGGAAGTAGTTGGGGGTTGCCCCCTGTGAGATAAGGAAGTCGCTTAGCTTGATTCCGCCATAGCTCAGTTGGTAGTAGCGCATGACTGTTAATCATGATGTCGTAGGTTCGAGTCCTACTGGCGGAGTATATTCAAAGAGGTCAATTATTTACCTCTTTTATTTTTTAGAAAAAGCTCTATTAGGCAATTGGAGCTTCAGAATGTATACAATCCCAATAAACAATAGAAAATTTCTATTTTGAGGTTGCTTACCATATAATGGAAACTCTTAGGAATGCTGATATAGTACTATTTTTAAGAGTTTTTTGCTTTCTCTGGTAAAAAAAAAGATTGAAGAAAGTAATCAAAATTGATTTTTTCTTCAATCCGAAGTACCTGTTAAGTAACGGAACATTTATCTATTTATTAGTTATTTGAGAAAAATGCATTATATAAAGCTTTAATGGCTTTTTCTTCTTGGTTTTTACTTACAACGAACATAATGGAAACTTCACTAGAACCTTGTGAAATCATTTGAATATTAACTTCATTTTCTGATAGTGCTTTGGCTGCAGTTGCCGTAACCCCAACTTGACTTTTCATTTTTTCACCAACAATCATAATGATTGAAAGATCATGTTCAATCTCAGCTGTGTCAACTTCAAGTTTCTGAGTTAATTGTTTTAAAATTTCTTGTTCTTTAATTGGAGTGAGTTCACGTGAACGTAAGATTATAGATAAGTCATCGATACCAGTTGGCATGTGTTCCCAACTAATGTTAAGATCTTCTAGTACTTGTAAAACTTTACGACCAAAGCCAACTTCACGGTTCATGAGGTATTTGGTCATATTGATACTTACGAAACCTGAATCACCTGCGATTCCTACTACAGTTACATGATCATTAGAATGTTCTAAAACAATTCTTGTACCAGGATGATTTGGATTGTTTGTATTTTTTATTACTAGAGGAATTTTACCTCTGTATGCTGGTACGAGAGCCTCATCATGCAAGACAGAAAAGCCAGCATAGGCTAATTCACGCATCTCTTTGTAGGTTAACTCAGGAATCGAGTGGGGATTTTTAATAATACCAGGGTGTGCAGCAAATATTCCATTGACATCCGTAAAGTTTTCGTATAAGTCTGCTTTTACACCAGCAGCAATGATTGATCCTGTAATATCAGAACCACCACGAGAAAATGTACAAATGTCCCCATCTTGGGTAACACCAAAGAATCCTGGAACGACAATCACTTCACTTGAATCTTTTAGTTCTTCAATTTTATCGTAACTAGATGGCAAAATCCGAGCGTTGGAAGGTTCTGCAGTAACGGTAATTCCTGCTTCTTTTGGATGAATATATCTTGATTCTAAGCCATTTTGATTGAAATAAGCAGCAATGAGTTTAGCATTGTTATTTTCACCAGCAGCTAGGAATGCATCGTATGTAAATGGGTTTCCTTTTTTGGGTAAATTTGTCAAATCATAGATATCTTCAGCAATTTCTTGAATAATGGATTCTTTGAGACCCAATTCTTCCGTAATAGCACGATAACGCTCTATAATCCACTGTTGTGTTTGAGTAACATCCTTATCTGAAGTAAATTCTTTATAATATCGAATCAGAGCATCTGTTACTTTTGTATCTTCTGCATTGCGTTTACCTGGAGCCGATACAACTACAAACCTTCTTTCTGGATCATCTTTAATGATATCAAGTACTTTTTTTAATTGAGAAGCTGATGCTAGAGAACTTCCACCGAATTTTGTTACTTTCATGTTTTCTCCTTAATAGTTTTCATTAATACATTATACCAAAGTTCAGTTATTGATACAATTTATTTCCTGATAGGAAATAGTATTTGTAACTTCTGAGGCAAAAGGTTGAAACTATTCAAACTTTACAATTTTGTTACATCATATAGATATATTTTACTAATTTTATTTTTTGTGGTATGATATGTTATAATTCATAAGTTTTAATATCAAAATATTTAATATTAAAACAAAAGGAGTCTGAGATGTTTGAAACAATTTTGTATTCAGTTGAAAATGACCTAGCAACGATTTCTTTAAATCGTCCTGAGGTATCAAATGGTTTTAACATTCCAATGTGTCAAGAAATTTTAGCTGCTTTGGAAGATGCAGAAACCAATGAGGAAGTTAAATTCATTATTCTGTCAGCAGAAGGAAAAATCTTTTCAGTTGGTGGGGATTTGAGCGAAATGAAACGTGCAGTTGATGCGGATGACATCGAGTCTCTTGTCTTAATTGCGGAATTGGTTAATACTATTTCGAAGAAAATTAAACAATTGCCTAAGCCAGTTATCATGGTGGCAGATGGAGCTGTCGCAGGGGCAGCAGCAAACATTGCAGTAGCTGTTGATTTTTGTATTATTAGTGAGCGGACAAAATTCATTCAGGCTTTTGTTGGGGTTGGTTTAGCACCAGATGCAGGTGGTTTATTCTTATTAGGAAAATCTATTGGAATGTCTCGTGCTACTCATTTAGTAATGACGGGTGAAGCCCTGAACGCTGAAAAGGCATTTGATTATGGCCTAGCTTACCGTGTATGTGAATCTGATAAACTCGATAAGACGGTAGATCAACTGCTTAAAAAATTAAGAAGAGGATCTTCAAATTCTTATGCTGCTATGAAAGAGATGGTATGGGAAGCATTCCTGAAAGATTGGGATCAATATGCGGGTCTTGAATTGGAATTGCAAAAGAAACTAGCTTTTACGGAAGATTTTAAGGAGGGGGTTATTGCCTACTCTGAAAAACGACGTCCACAATTTAAAGGAAAATAAATTTGTATTTTTTCTGTGTTTTTTGAAAAAATGCTTGCAAATTATTTTCATTTTTGATACAATTCGACTGTCAAAGTAATTTAGGAGGTGGAGTTTTGAATTACCAATTAGTTAACGATTATTTAACATCCATCTTTAATAATGTTTTGGTTATTGAGGAGTCGAGCCTAAGAGCAAGTCGATTCAAAGATGTTTCTATAAAGGAAATGCATACGATTGATGTGATTGGTTCGACACCGAATGCAACACCGAGTGATATTTCACGGGAGTTGATGGTGACTTTAGGGACTGTCACGACAAGTTTGAATAATCTTGAACGCAAAGGGTATATCGAAAGAAGAAGATCAGAGGTTGATCGCCGGGTTGTACACTTAAGTTTAACGAAAAATGGTCGTCTCCTTTATCGTCTTCATCAGCAATTCCATAAACGGATGGTCAACCAAATTATTGGAGATATGAGTCCTGAAGAGAAGAAAGTGATGCAAAAGGGGTTACAGAATTTGTATCGTTTCTTGGAGGAAATCAAATAATGGTCTTTGCTAAAATAAGTCAAGTTGCTCATTATGCACCTGACCAAGTCATATCAAATGATGATTTGGCTGAGATCATGGATACTAGTGATGAATGGATTAGCAGTCGGACAGGAATTCTTCGTCGTCATATTTCAAGAGCGGAAATGACAAGTGATCTTGCAACAGAGGTTGCTAAGAGACTGTTGGAAAAATCTAAATTATCCGCAGAAGATCTTGATTTCATCATTGTTGCTACGATTACACCAGATAGCTTAATGCCTTCTACTGCTGCTCGAGTCCAAGCCAATATTGGAGCCTCGCGAGCATTTGCCTTTGATCTGACAGCGGCTTGTAGTGGATTTGTATTTGCGTTATCGACAGCTGAAAAATACATTTCATCTGGAATGTATCAGAGAGGGATTGTGATCGGTAGCGAGACGCTTTCAAAGGTCTTGGACTGGTCGGATCGATCCACCTCTGTGCTTTTTGGTGATGGAGCTGGGGGTGTCTTACTTGAAGTTAGTGATCAAAAAACATTTTTAGCTGAGAATCTGTATACGGACGGGAGTAGAGGTAATAGTTTGGAATCTTGCTATTTGGGTCTATCTTCCCCTTATTCAGATGAAGTTTCTCATCGAAAATATCTGACAATGGACGGACGAGCAGTTTTTGATTTTGCTATTCGTGATGTAACGAAAAGTATTCAAAAAATTATAGCAGACGCCTCTATGGAAGCAGAAGAGATTGACTATTTTCTGTTACACCAGGCGAATGACCGAATGTTAGATAAGATGTCAAAAAAACTGGGTGTCTCTAGAGAGAAAATCCCAGCAAATATGATGGAATATGGGAACACTAGTGCTGCTAGTATCCCCATTCTATTATCGGAGTGTGTCGAGAATCATCGAATCAAGATGGATGGAAGTCAAAAGATCCTTCTAACAGGATTCGGTGGAGGTTTGACATGGGGCACACTTCTTGTTACAATCTAGTTAAACATGTGGAAACACATTTTAAAAATTTATTTATTATTTTTAAGGAGGCCAATCATGGCAGTATTTGAAAAAGTACAAGAAATTATCGTTGAAGAACTTGGTAAAGAACCATCAGAAGTAACTCTTGAATCTACTTTCGAAGATTTAGAAGCAGATTCTTTGGATTTGTTCCAAGTAATCTCTGAAATTGAAGATGCATTTGATATCCAAATCGAAACTGAAGAAGGATTGTCTACAGTTGGTGATCTTGTTGCTTACGTAGAAGAAAAAACAAAATAATGATAGATGAGAGTATCGAAAGATATTCTCTCTTGTTTAGGTAATAGTTTGAGGCTCAAAGAAACAGTCATACAAACTCAAACTATTACTTAAGCGAAAAATGAGGTAGGAATTATGCAAACACGAATTACTGAACTATTGAATATTAAGTATCCAATCTTCCAAGGTGGGATGGCTTGGGTAGCTGATGGTGACTTGGCCGGAGCGGTATCAAATGCCGGTGGTCTTGGAATCATTGGTGGTGGAAACGCTCCAAAAGAAGTTGTTAAGGCTAACATTGATAAGGTGAAGTCTATTACAGATAAGCCTTTTGGTGTAAATATCATGCTTTTGTCCCCATTTGCGGATGACATTGTTGACCTGGTGATTGAAGAAGGTGTAAAAGTTGTTACAACTGGCGCTGGAAATCCTGGGAAATACATGGATCGTTTCCATGAAGCAGGGATCACTGTCATTCCAGTGGTTCCGTCTGTTGCCCTTGCAAAACGGATGGAAAAATTGGGTGCCGATGCGGTGATTGCAGAAGGCATGGAAGCTGGAGGTCACATTGGTAAATTGACGACCATGACCTTGGTTCGTCAAGTGGTTGAAGCTGTTTCTATTCCAGTAATTGGTGCTGGAGGTGTCGCTGATGGTTCCGGTGCTGCAGCTGTCTTTATGTTAGGCGCTGAAGCTGTTCAGGTGGGAACTCGTTTCGTGGTTGCTAAAGAATCTAACGCTCACCAGAACTTTAAGAATAAAATCTTGAAAGCGAAAGATATTGATACGGTAGTTTCAGCATCAGTTGTTGGACACCCTGTTCGTGCGATCAAGAATAAATTGGCTTCTGCCTATAACCAAGCTGAAAGAGATTTCTTGGCAGGTAAGAAGACTCAAGAAGAAATTGAAGAATTAGGAGCAGGTGCCCTTCGCAATGCCGTTGTTGATGGAGATGTTGACAATGGATCTGTAATGGCAGGTCAAATTGCTGGTCTTGTGAGCAAGGAAGAAACTTGTGCTGAAATTCTAGAAGATATCTATTATGGTGCAGCCAAGGTGATTCAAAGAGAGGCTGCTCGTTGGGCAGATGTAAACGTCTAAAAACGTCGAAAGGATTAGGATAGTGACAAAACGTGCGTTCTTATTTGCTGGTCAAGGGGCTCAGAAATTGGGCATGGCGAGCGATTTGTATGCGGCTTATCCCGTTGTTAAAGAGACATTTGATACGGCTAGTCGTATTCTAGGTTATGATTTGCGTGAATTGATTGATTCTAACGAAGAAAAACTGAATCAGACACGCTATACTCAACCAGCTATTTTGACAACGTCAGTAGCCATTTATCGTCTCTTAGTAGAAAATGGTATCACTCCTGATATTGTTGCCGGTCTCTCTTTGGGGGAATATTCTGCCCTGGTTGCGGCTGGAGCTCTTTCGTTTGAAGATGCAGTAGCTTTGGTTGCGAAACGAGGTGAATTCATGGAAACGGCAGCTCCCGCTGGAAGTGGGAAAATGGTTGCTGTTATGAATACAGACCCAAGTTTGATCGAGGAGATTTGTCAACAAGCATCCGAAAAGGGTGTAGTAACACCAGCTAACTACAATACGCCAGCACAAATTGTGATTGGTGGTGAGGTTGCGGCTGTGGACTATGCTGTGGAACTATTGCAGGAAGCAGGTGCCAAACGCTTGATCCCTTTGAATGTGTCAGGTCCATTCCACACAGCTTTACTTAAATCAGCTAGTCAAAAATTGGCGGCTGAACTAGAAAAAGTATCATTTAATGATTTTGATCTTCCTTTAGTTGGGAATACAGAAGCTACTATCATGAAGTCAGAAGATGTGAAAGCACTTTTGGCCCGTCAAGTAAAAGAACCGGTTCGTTTCTATGATTCAATTGCTACGATTCAAGAATTTGGTGTAGATGAGGTCATCGAAATTGGACCTGGAAAAGTCTTGTCAGGATTCTTGAAGAAAATTGATAAAACTCTTCCAACTCATAACGTCGAAGATCAGGCTAGTCTAGATGCACTTCTGAATGCTTAAAACGAGGTAAAGATGGAACTTAAAAATAAAAATGTTTTTGTAACAGGTTCAACACGCGGAATTGGATTGGCTGTGGCTCATAAATTTGCGAGTCTCGGTGCTAATGTTGTCCTAAATGGACGTTCTGAAATTTCTGAGGACTTGCTTGCGCAGTTTGCTGACTATGGTGTGACTGTTGTTGGTATTTCTGGGGATATTTCTAATGGCGAAGATGCGCAACGTATGGTAGCTGAAGCAATTGAAAAGCTTGGAAGTGTTGATGTTTTGGTCAATAACGCTGGCATCACAAACGACAAGTTGATGTTGAAAATGACTGAAGAAGATTTTGAACGGGTCTTGAAAATCAACTTGACAGGTGCCTTTAATATGACTCAAGCTGTCTTAAAACCGATGTCTAAAGCTCGTCAAGGGGCCATTATCAACATGTCCTCTGTTGTTGGTCTAATGGGGAATATCGGTCAAGCGAACTATGCGGCTTCAAAAGCTGGTTTGATTGGTTTCACTAAATCAGTAGCGCGTGAAGTTGCGGCTCGTGGCGTTCGTGTGAATGCCATTGCACCTGGTTTCATTGAATCAGATATGACTGATGCTATTCCAGAGAAAATGAAAGATGCCATGCTAGCTCAAGTGCCAATGAAACGAATTGGTCAAGCTGAAGAAGTGGCAGAAGTTGCGGCTTTCTTGGCAGGTCAAGAATATTTAACTGGTCAAACAATTGCCATTGATGGCGGCATGACTATGCAATAATGAATGCTCACTGATCGAAAATCACTTACTTAAATATCCATCCGACAAAAGGAGAATATATATGTCTACAAATCGTGTTGTTGTTACAGGTTACGGTGTAACCTCACCAATCGGAAATACACCAGAGGAGTTCTGGAATAGCCTTCATGAAGGAAAAATTGGAATCAAGCCCATTACGAAATTTGATGCTTCTGAAATTCCAGTCTTTAATGCTGGTGAAATTCAAGATTTCCCATTCGATAAATATTTTGTGAAAAAAGATCAAAATCGTATGGATACATACTCATTGTATGCAATCTATGCTGCGATGGAAGCTATTGAAAATTCAGGCTTGAATATGGAAGAAGAAGACCGTGATCGTGTAGGCGTGATTGTATCATCTGGTATCGGTGGTTTGCAAGAATTGGAAGATCAAATTATCCGGATGCATGAACGTGGGATGAAGAGAATCCAACCAATGTTTATTCCAAAAGCTCTTTCAAACATGGGTGCTGGAAACATCGCACTTAAGATTGGGGCTCAAGGGGTATGTAAATCCGTGACAACAGCTTGTGCTTCTGCTAATGATGCAATTGGTGAAGCTTTCCGTGAGATTAAATTTGGTATGCATGATGTTGTTTTGGCAGGTGGTGCTGAAGCTTCGATTACTAAGATTGGTATCGGTGGTTTCAATGCTCTTACGGCCCTTTCAACAACGGAAGACCCAGAACGTTCATCTATCCCATTTGACAAAGACCGTAATGGTTTTGTGATGGGTGAAGGTGCAGGGGTTCTCGTTATTGAAAGCTTGGAACATGCTCAAAAACGTGGTGCTAACATCTTGGCTGAGATTGTTGGTTACGGATCAAACTGTGATGCTTATCATATGACAACACCAACCCCAGATGGTTCAGGTGCGGCTAAAGCGATTAAATTGGCGATCAATGAAGCGGGTATCAAACCTGAGGATGTCGATTATGTCAATGCACATGGTACCTCTACACCTGCTAATGAAAAAGGTGAAAGCGGAGCTATTGTTTCTGTACTTGGTAAAGAAGTTCCTGTATCATCTACTAAATCATTTACAGGACACTTGTTAGGTGCTGCTGGTGCAGTTGAAGCGATTGCTACTATCGAAGCGATTCGTCACAGCTTTGTACCAAAAACTGCTGGTACTAAAGAATTGTCTGACTATATCGAAGCAAACGTTGTTTATGGTGAAGGTCAAGAAGCGGATATTCAGTACGCTATCTCAAATACCTTTGGTTTTGGAGGACACAATGCTGTTCTGGCCTTTAAACGTTGGGAGGGTTAATTCATGAATATTTCTGAAATCAAAGATTTGTTGGCTCAATTTGATGCGTCAACTTTGCGTGAATTCTCATATAAAAATAATGGCGAAGAATTGAATTTGAGTAAAAACCAAACGAGTTCAGTTGCGGCTACACCGGTTGCTCCTGCACTTGAAGTGGTAGCAACTCCTCAAACTCCTGTAGTAGCCCCTGTTGTTGAAGCACCAGCAACCCCAGCTGTAGCGGCTGAACCAGTTGCTGCTCCAGCTCAGGCTGCAGAAGGTGATGTGGTTGAAAGTCCATTGGTTGGGGTGGCTTACTTGTCGCCAGCTCCGGATAAACCAGCCTTTGTATCTGTAGGAGATAGGGTCACTAAGGGTCAAACACTCTTGATTATCGAAGCCATGAAAGTGATGAATGAAGTCCCAGCACCAAAAGATGGGGTAGTCACTGAAATTTTAGTAACGAATGAAGAAATGGTTGAATTTGGAAAAGGATTGGTTCGAATCAAATGACAATTGATATTAATGCTATTCGTGAGGCTTTGCCGCATCGTTACCCAATGCTTTTGGTGGATCGCGTTTTAGAAACAAGCGAAGATACGATTGTTGCCATTAAAAACGTGACAATTAATGAACCATTTTTTAATGGACATTTTCCACAATATCCTGTTATGCCAGGTGTTCTCATCATGGAAGCTTTGGCACAAACAGCAGGTGTACTAGAGTTGTCAAAACCTGAAAATAAAGGAAAATTAGTCTTTTATGCAGGGATGGACAAGGTGAAGTTTAAAAAACAAGTCGTTCCAGGAGATCAACTGGTGATGACAGCTACTTTTGTCAAACGTCGTGGAACCATTGCTGTTGTTGAAGCGAAAGCAGAGGTAGACGGTAAGCTTGCAGCTTCAGGAACGCTTACGTTTGCAATTGGAAATTAAGAAAGGCCTATCTATGTTTCGTAAGATCTTAATCGCCAATCGTGGTGAGATTGCAGTACGCATTATTCGTGCGGCTCGTGAACTTGGCATCGAGACGGTTGCAGTGTATTCTACTGCTGATAAAGAAGCCTTGCATACCTTACTAGCGGATGAAGCAGTCTGTATTGGACCTGCTAAATCAACAGAGTCTTATTTGAATATGAGTGCTGTCTTGTCTGCAGCTGTTCTAACTGGTGCAGAAGCTATCCACCCTGGTTTTGGATTTTTAAGTGAAAACTCAAAATTTGCGACCATGTGTGAGGAAGTGGGCATTAAATTTATTGGTCCTTCTTCTAAAGTCATGGATTTGATGGGGGATAAGATTAATGCTCGTAAACAGATGATCAAAGCAGGAGTGCCTGTTATTCCTGGATCAGATGGTGAAGTGTATACTGCTGAAGAAGCCCTCGAGATTGCAGAGCGTATTGGTTACCCTGTGATGTTGAAAGCATCTGCAGGAGGCGGTGGCAAGGGAATTCGGAAGGTTGAAAAACCAGAAGATTTGGTTGCTGCTTTTGAATCTGCTTCCTCAGAAGCTCAAGCTGCTTTTGGGAATGGTGCCATGTATATGGAGCGGGTGATTTATCCGGCACGCCACATTGAAGTACAGATTTTAGCGGATCAGCATGGACATGTCATTCACTTAGGTGAACGCGATTGCTCTCTTCAACGAAATAACCAAAAAGTTTTAGAAGAATCCCCTTCAATTGCTATCGGAAAAACGCTTCGTAATCAAATTGGTTCTGCTGCTGTTCGGGCTGCTGAATCAGTTGGGTATGAGAATGCTGGAACGATTGAATTCTTGTATGATGAAGGCAAGGGTGAGTTCTACTTTATGGAAATGAATACCCGTGTGCAAGTAGAGCATCCTGTCACGGAATTTGTAACAGGAGTTGATATCGTTAAGGAACAGATTAAAATCGCAGCTGGCCAAGAATTATCCGTTACTCAAGAGGATATTGTCATTAAAGGCCATGCGATTGAATGCCGGATCAATGCGGAAAATCCTTCCTTCAACTTTGCACCTAGCCCTGGTAAGATCACTAATCTCTATCTTCCAAGTGGTGGGGTTGGCTTGCGTGTGGATTCTGCTGTGTATCCTGGGTATACGATTCCACCATACTATGATAGTATGATTGCTAAGATCATTGTCCATGGGGAAAATCGCTTTGATGCACTGATGAAAATGCAGCGTGCTCTTTATGAGTTGGAAATCGATGGTGTCACCACCAATAGCAGTTTCCAGTTGGATTTGATTTCAGATTCACATGTGATCGCTGGTGATTATGACACTGCATTTTTGATGGAACAATTCCTTCCAAATTATAATAAGGAATGATGAAAAAGCCTGGACTTGTGAGGGAAGTATGAACATCATCTTCACAGTTTCAGGCTTTTATAGTAATGCTTCAGATACTGTAGCATATTATAAGGAGTAAGTAATGGCATTATTTTCTAAAAAAGATAAATATATTCGGATCAATCCGAATAGGTCAGCCTGGAAGGAGCCTCAGCCAAAACCTGAAGTTCCTGATGAACTATTTTCACAATGCCCAGGTTGTAAACATACCATTTACCAAAAGGATTTAGGTAGTGAACGAGTATGCCCGAATTGTGGCTATACCTTCCGTATTTCTGCTAAAGAACGCTTGGCGTTGACAGTGGATCCAGCTAGCTTTGAAGAAATGTTTACAGGAATCGAAACGACAGATCCTTTGAATTTCCCAAATTATAAGAAGAAATTAGCAGCAGTGCGGGAAATGACAGGACTGGATGAAGCTGTCCTGACTGGAGCTGCCTTGATTAAAGGGCAAAAAGTTGCGCTTGGGATCATGGATTCCAACTTTATCATGGCTTCAATGGGTTCTGTAGTAGGCGAAAAACTTACTCGTTTATTTGAATTTGCGACAAAAGAAGAATTGCCAGTTGTTCTCTTTACTGCTTCCGGTGGTGCTCGGATGCAAGAAGGAATCGTGAGTTTGATGCAAATGGCAAAAATTTCTGCGGCTGTTCAACGTCATTCTAAAGAAAAATTATTCTATTTGACGGTATTGACAGATCCGACAACCGGTGGGGTAACGGCTTCATTTGCTATGGAAGGTGATATTATCATGGCAGAGAGTCAGGCCTTGGTTGGTTTTGCTGGTCGACGCGTGATTGAGTCTACTGTACGTGAACAATTGCCAGATGATTTCCAAAAAGCAGAATTTCTACAAGAACATGGATTTGTAGACTTGATCGTGGAGAGAAGCCAAATCCGAGCAACAGTTGGACAATTATTGGCCCTTCATGGAGGTAAACATGAGTAAAATAACACAGATTATTAAAGAGGCACGTGACCAAGGAAGATTGACTGCGCTTGATTTTGCTCAAGGAATTTTTGATGATTTTATCGAATTACATGGAGATCGAAACTTCCGTGATGATGGTGCGGTGATTGGTGGGATTGGACGATTAGGCGATCAAACGGTTACAGTCGTTGGGATCCAAAAAGGAAAAAATCTTCAGGATAATCTAAAACGTAATTTTGGGCAACCCCATCCAGAAGGCTATCGAAAAGCTTTGCGCCTCATGAAGCAAGCGGAGAAATTTGGTCGTCCAGTTGTGACCTTTATCAATACAGCGGGTGCTTATCCTGGTGTTGGTGCTGAAGAACGAGGACAAGGGGAAGCCATTGCCCGCAACCTCATGGAAATGAGTGATCTAAAAGTTCCAATTATCGCGATTATCATCGGAGAAGGTGGCTCTGGTGGTGCCTTGGCTCTTGCTGTAGCAGATAAGGTCTGGATGCTTGAAAATTCCATCTATGCGGTCTTGAGTCCAGAAGGTTTTGCCTCTATTCTTTGGAAAGATGGAAGCCGTGCCATGGAAGCAGCAGAGTTGATGAAGATTACTTCTCACGAATTGTTAAATATGGAAATTGTCGATAAGGTGATTCCCGAGCATGGATTTTCGAATGGGGAACTACTGGCTCAAGTGAAGAAGGAATTACAGGAAGAGTTAAAGGTTTTACAAGCTTTACCTCTCGAAGAGCTTCTGGAGCAACGCTACCAACGTTTTCGTAAATATTAAAAAACTGAGCTTGCAATTTGCAAGACTCAGTTTTTTTAAACTTTATTTTGGTGCGATGACTTCTGCGCCACCCATGTATGGGCGAAGGACTTCTGGAATGGTCACAGAACCGTCTTCGTTTTGGTAGTTTTCAAGAATAGCAGCGACGGTACGTCCGACAGCTAACCCTGAACCGTTCAAAGTGTGAAGGAGTTTTACCTTGCCATCTGCTTCATCACGATAGCGGATTTGCGCACGGCGAGCTTGGAAATCTTCTGTATTAGAACAGCTTGAGATTTCACGGTAGGTGTTTTGCGCTGGAATCCATACTTCCAAGTCATAAGTCTTGGCAGCTGAGAAGCCCATGTCTCCCGTTGAGAGAGCTACCACACGGTATGGAAGGTTCAGTTTTTGAAGGATATTTTCAGCATTGACAACCATTTTTTCCAATTCATCATATGATTCTTCTGGTTTGGAAAATTTCACCATTTCAACCTTATGGAATTGGTGCAAACGGATCAATCCACGAGTATCACGACCGGCTGAACCAGCTTCTGAACGAAAAGATGGACTCATAGCAGTGAAGTAGATTGGAAGATCTTTCCCATCAAGAATTTCATCGCGGTAGTAGTTTGTCAAAGGAACTTCGGCTGTTGGAATGAGGACATAATTGGTATCGCTAAGTTCAAAAGTATCTTCCTTGAATTTTGGATACTGACCAGTACCAAACATAGAATCATGGTTGACCATGTAAGGAGGGATGACTTCAGTGTAGCCTTCCTTACCATGTTCGTCCAACATGAAGTTGTAGATGGCACGTTCTAAGCGAGCTCCAAGTCCTTTGTAGAAGAGGAAACGAGCACCAGTAACTTTAGCCCCGCGTTCCCAGTCAAGGATATCAAGGTCTTCGCCTAAATCCCAGTGAGCTTTTGGTTCAAAGCCAAATTCGCGAGGTGTTCCCCAACGGCGAACCTCAACGTTGTCATCCTCATCTGCTCCAACAGGAACACTGTCAGCGGGGATGTTTGGAAGGGTAGTGGTGAATTCAGTCAATTTCGCATCGATTTCAGCTAATTCTGTATCTAATGCTTTGACTTCAGCAGAGAGGGTTTGCATGGCAGCAATCTTATCATCTGCATTTTCCTTGTTACGCTTTGCTTGAGCGATTTCAGCAGATACGGTGTTGCGCTCTGCTTTGAGATTTTCTACTTTGACTAAGATGTCTCGACGTTTGGCATCGATTTCTTTCATTTCATTCAAAATAGCCGCATCTACTCCACGTGTTGCCAATTTTTTAGCAACTGTATCAAATTCTGTACGAATCCGTTTAATATCTAACATAGCTTCTCCTTTAACAAAAAACACACCTGTTACAGTGTTGGAGTGGCAGAGCCACGGTTCCATCCAACTTCACAGGTGTGCACTTGATTCAATATTGTATTTTAACTAAACGGTAGAATTTCAATTAAGATTTCTATCTGCTCGCAGCAACCGCAGACTTTCTGAAAGAGACTCTTAACTTACTTATCCGTTTGCGTCTATTATACAAGAAAAGATCCTATTTTGCAAATAGATTTTTAATTTTAGCCGTGATGATTTGGATCAACGTAGGAAGTTTGACAATTTTATCATTTCCCAGATGTTCCCGAGCAATCTTTAAAATTTTTCCAGAGTCTTTTGAAGCAAAGAGAAATTTTGATTCTCTGGTATAGATTTCAAAATGGCGGCTAATTTTACGTCCGGATACATTGGCTCCGATTCGCTCGATTTCTTGCCAGGGAATTTGGATGTAGTCTTCAACATTAGCATCCGCATAAAATTCAAAAGCGGCATTCCCGACTAGGATTTTTCCAACCTTTCCCCCCACTCCAAGGTAAGAAACCCCTGTAGTATGGAATTCAACGGTTTTATTCAATGATTGAGCCATGAGATCCTCCTGTATTGCTGTTCACTCCATTATATCATAATAAAAAGAAGGCCGAAACCTTCTTTTTAGTTGATCTTTGCTTACATCAAGCCAGCAACGTGTGCTAATACACCGATTACAAAGAGAGCGATGATGATAGTGATTGGAGATACTTTTTTCTTCAACAACCACATACAAGCAAAAGTAAGAAGCAATCCCATCAAACCAGGAATCAATGAATCCAAGTTTTGTTGGAAAGTTGTAACTTTTTCAGGTGTTTGAGATAGGCCTGAACCAACTTGCGCGAAGGCTTCTTGAATTCCTTTGAAACCTTCAGGAAGTTTATCCCAGTGGATATAAGCTTTGTCGTCTAATTTGACAGAAGAAACATTAAAGATGAATTTAATAGATACCCAACGTTCTACCAAGACAGCGAGGATGAACATCCCAAGGATAGAAGCCCCTTTAGTGATGTCTTGCAAGATCCCACCAGACATATCTTTGGTAATTTCAGAACCTGCTTTGTAGCCAAGTTCTTGCGTGTACCACAAGAAGGCCATACGAATCGCATTCCATGCGATAAAGAAGATGAGTGGACCAAGGATATTACCAGACGCAGCAAGTGATGCACCAAGAGCCCCAAGAATTGGACGTACTGTAAACCAGAAGACTGGATCTCCGATACCCGCCAAAGGACCCATCATACCAATTTTAACCCCTTGGATGGCAGCATCGTCAATCGCAGCACCGTTTGCTCTTTCTTCTTCAAGAGCAAGTGTTACCCCGATGATAGGAGCAGCAACGTATGGGTGAGTGTTAAAGAATTCCATGTGACGTTCAAGAGCAGCCGCTTGGTCTTCTTTCTTCGTGTAAAGTTTTTTGATAGCTGGGATCAATGAGTAGGCCCAACCCAAGTTTTGCATCCGTTCATAGTTCCAAGAACCTTGCAAGAAGGTTGAACGCCACCAAACTTTTTGACGATCTGATTTAGATAATTGTAATTTTTCAGTCATGATAGTGTCACACCTTTCTTAATAGTCTTCGAGAATGTCGCCGATTGGATCGTTAGAAGTAGCGGCTCCGCCACCTCCATTGCCACCTTTCTTAGAAAGAGTAAGGTAGATCAAGGCAAGGGCAACACCAATCGCTCCAAGAGCGATCAAAGTTAATTGGCTAACAGCTGCAAGTGCAAAACCGATGGCAAAGAATGGCCATACTTCACGGCTAGCCATCATGTTGATAACCATGGCATAACCAACGGCTACAACCATACCACCACCGATTTGCATTCCATCAGCGAGCCATTTTGGCATTGCTTCAAGAGCAGTTTTGACAGTTTCAGCAGGAATCATCAACAAGAGGGCTGCAGGAATAGCGATACGAAGACCTTGAAGAAGAAGGGCCACAAAGTGAGCACGTTCTACACCTTTGATATCACCTTTTTTAGCAGCAGCATCGGCAGTGTGGACCAAACCAACGGAAAGGGTGCGGACGATCATTGTCAAGAAAAGACCAGCAACTGCAAGTGGAATAGCGACACCTTGAGCGACAGCGATTCCTTTTGCACTGAAGTCTCCCCCAAGTACCATGATGATGGCAGCAGCGACAGATGCAAGGGCAGCATCGGGCGCAACTGCGGCACCAATGTTTGCCCAGCCAAGTGCAATAAATTGAAGTGAACCACCAAGCATAATGCCAGCAGTCAAATTACCTGTTACCAAACCGATTAAGGTACAAGCAACAAGGGGTTGGTGGAATTGGAATTGGTCAAGGATACCTTCAAGACCTGCTAAGAAGGCAACAACGACCACTAATACCATAGAAATAATAGACATGTTTAAAATCCTTTCGTAAGTAATCGATTATTGAACGTTAGCTTTGTTAATTAAGTCAAACAAATCTTTCTTAGAGTCATTTGGCACTTTACGGACGTCAAATTCTACTCCAAGATCACGCATTTTTTCAAATGTAGCTACGTCATCTTTATCCATTGACAACACATTGTTAACCATGGTTTTACCAGTTGAGTGGGCCATTGAACCAACGTTCAGGGTTTTAATCGGAACACCACCTTCGATGGCGCGAAGAGCATCTTGAGGTGTTTCAAATAAGATCAAAGCATGGGTATTTCCAAAACGTGGATCTTTTGCAACGTCGATCAATTTTTGAATTGGGACAACGTTTGCTTTCACACCATTTGGTGCCGCTTGTTTGATCAATTCCTTACGGAGTTCATCTTTGGCAACAGAATCTGAAGCAACAATGATCCGATCGGCTTTTGAATCAGGTGTCCAAGCAGTTGCAACTTGTCCATGAAGAAGACGTGTATCTAAGCGGGCAAGGTTAATCTTGAGTTTTCCATCTCCGATAACTGTTCCTTCTGGAATAGCAGCTTGGGCTACAGGAGCAGCAGCAGCTGTACTAGCTTCTTCAACAGGATTCAATTCTTCTGGAAGAGCTTTGACACCGTCTTTTGCTTCCTTGATGATGTTTGCAGCGACTTGATCAACGCCGGCATTTGCATCCATCAAACGCTCTGTATAAGCTTGAATCAACATCGGAAGGTTCAATCCTGTGATGATCGCAAATTTACGATCTGGATTTTCTCCCATGACGCGACTTGCTTGGTTAAATGGAGAACCACTCCAAAGGTCAGCCAAAACCAAGACTTCATCTTCTGCATCAAATGCGGCAACAGCTGCATTAAATTTAGCATAGAGATCATCCGGGCCTTCACTTGGCATGAACGTAACCACTTGAACTTTCTCTTGATCCCCAAAGATCATCGAGCCGGATTGGTGGATTCCAGCTGCAAATTCACCGTGGCTAGCAATAATGATACCAATACTCATTATTGACATTCCTCCTTATAAAATTTGTTTGACTTTCAGTTTAAGAAAACTTTAAGCTACTTTATTATAAATCGTTTTCACACTTAAGTCAATTTTTCTATCAAAATCTCGGTATAAAAATATTAACTTGTTATATTGAGTTATCGTTAGATAAAAATTGAATGCTATTGAATGGCTCTCGTTTATTAGTTGATGATGGCAGAAGAAATCAATGATATGTAGGTTTCATAGTTCAATAAAAAGATTCCAACAATCGATCTATATCTCCAAAAATAAAAAATAAATATATAATAAATTGTAAAATAGAGTGATTGGGAGCACTAAAAAAGACTAGCCCAGTTGGGCTAGTCCTGTAGGTTCAGTTGTTTAGTTTGTAAAGTCAAGTACCATACGTCCTTGAATGGTTCCGGCTTCCATTTCGTCAAAGACTTTGACCGCATCTTCTACTGGACGTTTTTGAACGACAGGGACTACCAAGCCTTCTGCCCCAAATTGGAAAGCTTCTTCCAAGTCTTTACGAGTTCCTACAAGAGAACCAATGACTTGGATACCATCTAATACAGTTTTCACAATGCTGAGGTCCATCATTTCAGAAGGAAGACCAACTGCGACAACGCGGCCACCTGCACGAACAGAATCTACTGCTTGGTTGAAAGCTACTTTAGAAACAGCTGTTACGACAGCAGAGTGAGCTCCACCATTTGTTTTTTCTTTGATCAATCCTGGGACATCTTCAACTTCGCGACCGTTGATGACAAAGTCTGCACCAATTTCTTTCGCCAATTCTAGTTTATCATTGTTGATATCGACAGCAATGACATGTGCGTTGAAGACTTTCTTAGCATATTGAACACCCAAGTTTCCTAGTCCACCAGCTCCATAGATAACGATCCATTGTCCTGGTTCAGCTTTGGCTTCTTTGATGGCTTTGTAAGTTGTAACACCTGCACACGTAATAGAAGAAGCTTGGGCAGGATCTAATCCTTCAGGTACTTTCACTGCATAATCTGCAGTAACGATACATTGTTCAGCCATTCCTCCATCAACAGAGTAACCAGCATTTTTAACAGTCCGACAAAGAGTCTCGCGACCAGTTGTACAGTATTCACAAGTTCCACATCCTTCGAAGAACCAAGCAACACTGACACGGTCACCAACTTTAAGGCTCTTAACATCTGGAGCAACTTCTTTAACAATACCGATTCCTTCGTGTCCAAGAACACGGCCTGGAACTTTACCGAAGTCTCCATGTGCGACGTGCAAGTCAGTGTGGCAGACACCACAGTATTCGATTTGAACAAGAGCTTCCCCTGTTTCAAGTGGTCGCATTTCTTTGTTCGCAACAATTTCAACACCGGTACCTTCTGGATTTACAACAACAGCTTTCATTTTGTTCCTCCTTAAGTGAACGAGAAGCGGTTTAGAATTTTTGAAAGCGCTTCTTTAATAACTATATTAATAATATCACAAACTTATCTATTGAACAATAAAAAAATGGGAAAAAAGGGAGGTATTGATTAACCGATTAAGGATTTAGGGGACAAAAAGACATGAGGGCGTAACTCATGTCTGTTAATATTATAAGAATAATTGTATTAATTGGCGCGCGACACCATCTTCATTATTCGTGAAATCAGTGATGGAGTCTGCATAGGGGAGAAGGACGGAGCTGGCATTTTTCATAGCGTATCCATGACCGGCTAGAGCTAGCATGTCGGTATCGTTGTGCTCGTCTCCAAAGGCAATCAAATCCTTCTGATCCATATTGAGTTTATCCAGAAGGTAGGTCAGAGCAGAAGCTTTGGTCACATTTTTTGGATTGCATTCCAGAATATTTAAGGGACCACCCCAAGTATTGATAGACAGATTGTAGTCATAATGCCGATTCATTTCATCTGCCAGAGCATATTTGTCTTCCGCTTTCGTTTGAAAGAGAATACAGTTTGGGT
Source organism: Streptococcus sp. SP1 (assembly GCF_030440005.1). NCBI lineage: Bacteria > Bacillati > Bacillota > Bacilli > Lactobacillales > Streptococcaceae > Streptococcus > Streptococcus sp. SP1. The sequence goes on along the minus strand of NZ_JAQFJJ010000011.1, from coordinate 72,553 downwards.
CGCTCGTTACCCGTTCGGGGTTGAATTGATTTTCTGGTTGGAAAGATTCAATACCGAATAGTTTAGGGTCTGCAACGTGCTCATTTGGATCGGTAATAAAGAATTTATTGCGGTATTCGCCAGCGATAAAGTCTGCCTGGATGGTATCCCGGTTGGCGACCATATCTAGCAGGTATTTTTTATCTAAAGTCAAGCATTGTTCATCCACCCATTTTTTCTCTGGGAGATGCGTTAGGGAGCCATTAAAATTGATCATCGGGGTATCTAGCTCCAATTGTTTGTAATAGGTATGTGCCATGCGGTAGGGACGACCTGTCGTAATAATGATTTTATGGCCAAGGGAACTAATCTTTTTAATCGTATCAATGGTAAAGTCGCTCAATTTGCTTTCGGAATTCAAGAGAGTTCCGTCTAGATCTAGAGCGATCATTTTTTTGTGCATATTTTGGTTCCTTTCGAGGAGAATGAGACCATTATATCAGAAAAATCGGAAAACCGCTTAAAAATAGAGAAGAGAAGCGGGATTTCTTGAAAGGCGAAAGATCTTTTGGTAGAATAGATATAACGTTCGCAAATTGATTGGGAGCGAGAATGATAAAAAAGGAGTTTATTCTGAAATGGATAAGTTTTTCAAACTTTCAGAACATGGAACCACTGTTCGGACAGAGGTTCTTGCTGGTTTGACAACCTTTTTTGCGATGAGTTATATCCTCTTCGTAAACCCTCAAATGTTGTCACAAACAGGTATGCCAGCTCAAGGGGTCTTCCTTGCAACGATTATTGGATCCGTTGTCGGGACCTTGATGATGGCTTTTTATGCCAATTTACCTTATGCACAAGCACCAGGAATGGGCTTAAACGCTTTCTTTACCTTTACCGTTGTATTTGGTATGGGCTACTCATGGCAGGAAGCTTTGGGAATGGTCTTCATTTGTGGTGTGATTTCATTAATTATCACATTGACAAATGTTCGGAAGATGATCATCGAATCGATTCCGACCGCTCTTCGCTCTGCTATTTCAGCGGGGATCGGGATTTTCTTGGCCTATGTTGGAATTAAGAATGCAGGATTTTTGAAATTCACGATTGACCCTCATACCTATACAGTGGTCGGAGAAGGGGCAGATAAGGGGAATGCAACGATCTCAGCCAATGCATCTGCTGTTCCAGGCTTGGTTGATTTTAACAATCCAGCTGTCCTCTTGGCTCTTGTTGGTCTTGCGATTACCATCTTCTTTGTTGTCAAAGGGATTAAGGGAGGCATTATCCTTTCTATCTTAGTGACGACTGTGCTTGGAATTCTCATCCATGTGGTTGATATCACTAAAATTGACTTTGCAAGTAACCATCTAGGAGCTGCCTTTAATGATTTGGGCACGATCTTTGGTCAAGCTTTGGGTTCGAAAGGATTGGGTTCGTTGATTTCAAATACCTCTCGTTTACCTGAGACCTTAATGGCCATCTTAGCCTTCTCCTTGACTGATATTTTTGATACAATTGGAACTTTAATCGGTACGGGTGAAAAAGTTGGGATTGTTGCGACAAATGGGGAAAACCATCAATCAGCGAAATTAGATAAGGCCCTCTATTCAGACCTAGTAGCGACTTCAGTCGGAGCCATTGCAGGAACTTCAAATGTAACGACTTATGTCGAATCTGCAGCCGGTATTGGAGCTGGTGGACGAACTGGTCTGACAGCCTTGGTTGTAGCGATCTGTTTTGCTATTTCAAGTCTCTTTAGCCCTTTGTTAGCGATTGTACCGACCGCTGCAACAGCACCAATTTTGATTGTTGTTGGGATCATGATGTTGAGTGGCTTGAAAAATATCCATTGGGAAGATATGTCAGAAGCAGTTCCTGCTTTCTTCACCTCTATCTTTATGGGCTTCAGCTACTCGATTACACAAGGGATCGCTGCTGGATTTATCACCTATAGCTTGGTGAAAGTGGTTAAAGGAGAAGCTAAAGAAGTGCACAGCATGATTTGGATTTTAGATGTTCTCTTTATTTTAAACTACGTTAGTATGGCCTTGAATTAGTTTTCAGGGAAATATTCAAAAAGGAATGGGGTGACTCCCATTCTTTTTTGGAAGGATAAACAAAGTGTTCAAACAGGAGTTTATGGGAGAAACTTGCTTTTTTCCCCTAGGATTCCCCATCACAAGAAGTCTTTACTCGAACATTTTTTAAAAGAAAGAGCAGAATTTAAAAAAGTTTGATATAATAGAGGAATGATTAGTCACAATGAAATGGAGCTGATCGCTCTAGGAAAACAGCTAGGAAAACTCTTAGAAAAGCAAGACGTAATCATCTTATCAGGTGATCTAGGGGCAGGGAAAACGACCTTTACAAAGGGAATTGCAAAGGGGTTAGGGATTGATCAGATGATTAAAAGCCCGACCTATACCATTGTTCGTGAATACGAAGGCCGCTTGCCTTTATACCATTTGGATGTTTACCGGATTGGGAATGATCCAGATTCTATTGATTTAGATGATTTTCTATTTGGAGATGGTGCTACCATTATTGAATGGGGAGAGCTGATTGAGCCGAGTCTCTCGGATGCTTATCTAAAAATTTTTATCCGAAAATTGGAAGAGGGGCGAGAGTTAGCTTTTGAAGCTCATGGAGCGCGTGCAGAGACTTTACTAACATCCTTTGAGCAGGTGGGAAAAACGGATGACTAAGGAAAAGGAAGTGACATTAGAAATTCGGCAAGCTGAAAGTGCAGACGCGGCTCTTGTCGTTGATTTCTTAAATCGAGTCGGGAAAGAGTCAGATTACATGACGCTAGATGAAGCTGGGATTGGCATGTCTCCAGCAGATATGGAGCATTTTCTAACGGTGCAAGAGATGGCGGATAACCGGATTTGCCTCTTGCTATTTCTAGATCAGGAACTGGCGGCTTTGTTAAATATTACTGCAGCTTCTCAACGGTCCATTCAGCATATTGGTGATGTCTTTATTGTGGTTCAAAAAGCTTATTGGAATCAAGGACTTGGACAGATCTTACTGGAAGAAGGGCTTGAGTGGGCACACTCGACTGGTCTTCTTCGCAAACTAGTCTTGAATGTCCAAGTACGTAATGAACGGGCGATTCACCTGTATAAAAAATTAGGTTTTGAAATCGAAGGTTGCCAAGCTCGTGGAGCTTGTTCAGCTGAAGGAGAATTCTTAGATGTTTACCTTATGGGGAAACTGATAGATTAGAGAGAGATTCTATATGGTTAAAAAGATTATTTTGATGTTTTTGAGTTTATTGACGGTAACAGTGATTGGGGTTGGAGCGTATGGTCTTACCATCCTTAACCAAACGACTGGAACTCTCAGTAAGACTTATAAGGGCTTTGGAAATGAGACCAATGTCATTGCAGAAAACAAGCCAATGACTATCCTTTTGATGGGGGTTGATACAGGTAGTGGTTCTCGGGAAGATCCTTGGGCCGGAAATAGTGATACCATGATTTTGGTGACTGTCAATCCTCAAACAAAAGAAACAACCATGACAAGCTTGGAAAGAGATATCCTAACCAATATTACTTCAGATGGCGAAACAGTCCAAGCAAAATTGAATTCAGCTTATGCTCAAGGCGGTGCCAAATTAGCCATTAAGACTATTCAAGATCTTTTGAATATCCATATTGACCGCTATGTCATGATCAATATGAAGGGGTTGGTTCAATTAGTGGATAAGGTTGGTGGCATCACGGTTAACAATCCATTCGACTTCGATATCTCGATCGAGGAAAATGAGCCAGAATATACGGCTAAGATCTCACCAGGACGTCAGGAGATTAATGGGGACCAAGCACTCGTTTATTCACGGATGCGCTACCAAGACCCAGAAGGAGACTACGGACGTCAAAAACGCCAGCGTGAAGTGATCAAAAAGATTGTTGAGAAAGTTTTAAGCCTCAATAGTTTGAGTCATTACAAAGGAATCATTGAGTCTGTTAGTGACAATATGCAAACCAACATTTCACTTGATAGCAACAGTCTTCTTCAATTGTTAGGATATAAAGATGCCCTTTCAACGATTCATCAGTACCAGCTGAAAGGAGAAGATGCCACCTTAGCAGATGGCGGAAGTTACCAAATTGTGACTTCAAAACATATCTTAAAAATTCAAAATATTATCCGCAAAGCTTTGGGTATGAAAGAAATAAAAACATTGAAAACCAATGCTTATCTGCTGGATGGGGATGATAGTTTGAAGGGGAACTCTTCTCAAGTTGATAGCCAAGTTCCAGCATCTGAGGAAGCTCCAGTATACCAAGATTTTTATCAACAACCGGTTGTCCCATCGAGCCAGGATACGGGAGTGGTGACACCTCAAAGTTCTGTTGCACCAGTGACACCAGTTGCTCCTGCAGCTACAGAGTCGAGCAGTGTGACACCTGCGGTACCTTCAGAATAAGAAAAAAACGATTGAGTCTTCTCAATCGTTTTTACCTGGTTGCCAGATGTCTTGAATTTCTTTTAGAGAGGCTGTTGCTTGTTGACGAAACAGTTTGGTCTTGTATTGGAAATCCGTTACCAATTCTTGAAGATTGGTCTTTTGGTCTTGGATAATATCCAGATTGCGTTGGATTTTTGCTAGGTTATCTTGAATTCCCTTGACCAATTGGCTGGATTCAGTCACCTCTGTTTTGATTTCTTTGCGGTTTTTTACCAGGTGGTAGCTAATGCTAGCTCCTGTTGCAAACCAAAAGAGATTTTTTAGTTTCATATGGCCTCCTTTTTAACTGTTTTTGATGGTTTCTGCGAGAACTGCTAGTTGTTCAAAATTAGGCTCGTGTTCAGTAAATGAAATGGCAAGCTCATCTTGATCGGAATAGCGAGGGATAATGTGGACATGTGTGTGAAAAACGGTTTGTCCAGAAACTTCTTCCATGTTGCTGATGATATTCATTCCCTTAGCTTGGGTAGCTGTTTCTACTTTTTTTGCAACTTTAGAGACACGTGCAAATAGTTGAGCTGTGGCGGTTTCGTCCATCTCTAAGAGGTTGCGAGCGTGTTTTTTTGGAACCACTAACGTATGACCTGGTGTAACCTGAGAGATGTCCAAAAATGCGAGGACTTCCTCGTCCTCATAGACTTTGGAGGAAGGAATGTCGCCAGCTATAATCTTACAAAAAATACAATCATCAACCATAAATACACCTCATTTAGACTAAATTTTGTTATAATATAAGAACATTATACCAGAAATTGGAGAAAATATGTTAGAAATCAACAAGTTGACAGGGGGCTATGTCAACATCCCTGTCCTGAAAGAGGTGAGTTTTTCAGTTCCGGATGGCCAACTGATTGGTTTGATTGGACTAAATGGAGCTGGGAAGTCAACCACGATTAATGAAATTATTGGTCTCCTGCATCCTTATGCTGGGGAAGTACGGATTGACGGCCTGAGCCTTCCAGAAGCTCCAACTGACTATCGTAAAAAAATCGGCTATATTCCAGAAACCCCTAGTCTATATGAAGAATTAACCTTGAGAGAGCATATCGAGACCGTAGCTATGGCCTATGATTTAGACATGGATCAGGTCATGGGGCGCGTCCAGCCCTTGTTGGAACGATTTCGTTTGGCTGAAAAATTAGATTGGTTCCCGACCCAGTTTTCAAAAGGGATGAAGCAAAAGGTCATGATTATTTGCGCCTATGCAGTGGATCCAAGTCTTTATATTGTCGATGAACCCTTTTTGGGATTGGATCCTGTTGCGATTGCAGATTTGATTCAGTTATTGGCAGATGAGAAAGCAAAAGGAAAATCGATTTTGATGAGTACCCACGTTCTGGATTCGGCTGAAAAGATGTGTGATGGTTTTGTAATCCTCCATAAGGGTCAGATCCGAGCACAAGGGACCTTAGATGAGTTGCGTTCAACTTTTGGGGATGAGAAGGCAAGTCTAAATGATATCTATATGACCTTGACAGAAGAGGAAACAGCATGAAAGAGTTGATGAAAAAACGGCAACAAACGTTTCGAACTCAATGTGTAAAATATAGCCGCTATGTTCTCAATGATCATTTCGTCCTCTTTATGCTGGTTTTCATAGGATTTCTGGCGGTTCAATACAGCCAATTCTTGAAAGATCTACCCAAAGATACAAGCCTGATCCGCTGGAGTCTCATGATTGGCTTGCTCCTCTTGGTTCCGATTGGCTCCATTGCGACCTACTTAGAGAAGCCCGATGCTTTATTCCTTTTAGTAAAGGAAGAGGAAGTGAAGAGTTATATCAAAGGGCAGGCCAAGAAGTCATTTGTGTTTTGGTTTTTGATTCAAAGTTTTGTCCTTCTATTATTTGTTCCTCTTCTTCTTGCAACGGGGCTGGATAAACTTGCTATTGTAGCTTATATCCTTGTCTTAGGGGTGGCTAAAAGGGCTGTTTTTAGCTGGAAGGAAGCGCGATTCTATCAGGATGGAAATTTGAATTGGACCTTGGCCATTGCTCGTGAGAATGCAAGGAAACAATTGATCCTTCGCTTCTTTGCCTTGTTTACAACGGTGAAGGGCATTACCAACAGTGTCAAAAGAAGAGCTTACTTGGATGGTTTCTTAGGGCTTCTTCCCAAAACACATGGGAATACTTGGCTTTACTTATATATGCGCTCCTTCCTACGGAATGGAGATCTTTTCTCTATGACTCTACGACTCTTGGCTCTTTCCATTCTCGCTATCATCTTTATTCCCCAGCCTCTCGTAGTGATTGCCCTTGTAGCCTTGCTCAATTACTTGGTTATTTTTCAATTACTGGGGCTTTACAGTGCTTTTGATTACCAACCGTTGACCCTCCTTTTCCCGATGAAAAAGGGCAGTAAAAAGGCAGGGTTGAACAAAACGATTCAGCTGGTCATGAGCATGATAACGGTGATAGAAGGGGGGATTGGCCTAGTCTTTATTTTAGATAAAGTCCTGTTGTTGGGCTTATTGGCTTATACAGTTGCTTTAACCCTGCTTTATCTTCCATTTAAGATGACGCGCTTGGTTGACGAAAATCGTTAAAATTAGTAAAATAGATTGGAAACTTTTTACGGAGGAAAAGATGGACTCGAATGAAAAAGAGCTGAGCCTCACCCCGATTCCTGGGAAGAGTGGGAAGGCCTACATGGGGACCTACCCAGATGGCGGGCGCGTTTTTGTAAAAATGAATACGACCCCAATCCTTGCGGGTCTAGCAAAAGAACAGATTGCTCCTCAATTGTTATGGAGTCGCCGCTTGCCGGATGGAAATGTGATGAGTGCCCAAGAATGGTTGAATGGGGAAATTCTCACACCAAATGGGATGTCGAAAAAACAAGTCGTCAATATTTTAACGAGATTGCACCGTTCTAGACCTTTGATGACCCAATTGAAAAAACTTGGCTATCCTGTGGAATCTCCATTAGAGTTGCTCAATTCTTGGAGTAACCGGTTGCCAATTGCCCTACGTCAGAATCACTATATCCAATCAGTCGTAAAGAATTTACGTAAGACAGTGCCTGCCTTTCGGGAGGATTATGCGACGATCGTCCATGGAGATGTTCGTCATAGCAACTGGATTGAGACAGAGAGTGGCTTGATTTATCTAGTCGATTGGGACTCTGTTCGTTTGACAGACCGGATGTTGGATGTGGCGCATATCTTGAGTCACTATATCCCAGATTCTAATTGGCGCGATTGGTTAGGCTATTATGGCTACAAGTACAATCAAAAAGTATTTGATAAACTCTATTGGTTTGGTCAATACTCTTTCTTGTGCCAAATTGCTAAATACTATGAAAATAATGATTTAGAAAATGTCAATCGCGAGATCTATGCTCTGCGCAATTTCCGGTTGAAATATGGAAAGGAAATATGAGAGTTAGAAATCGCAAGGGAGCGACTGAATTATTAGAAGCGAATCCGCAATATGTGGTCCTAAATCCAGAAGATGCTAAGGGGAAATGGCATGAGATTTTCGGGAATGATCATCCCATTCATATTGAAGTTGGAAGCGGAAAAGGGGCCTTTATTACTGGGATGGCCAAGGCCAATCCAGAGATCAACTACATCGGAATTGATATTCAAAAATCGGTCTTGAGTTATGCCTTAGATAAGGTCTTAGAGGCTGATGTTCCTAACATTAAATTACTTTGGGTAGACGGGGATAGCTTGACCAACTATTTTGAAGATGGAGAGATTGATCAACTCTATCTGAATTTTTCAGATCCCTGGCCTAAGAAACGTCATGAGAAGCGTCGTTTGACTTACAAGACCTTCCTAGATACCTTCAAGCAAATTCTTCCAGAACATGGGGAGATTCACTTTAAGACAGATAATCGTGGATTGTTTGAATATAGCTTGGTGAGTTTTTCGCAATACGGTATGATCTTGAAAGGGGTTTGGTTAGACCTTCATTCCAGTGATTTTGAGGGCAATGTCATGACTGAATATGAGAAGAAGTTCTCAAGTAAAGGCCAGGTCATTTACCGTGTAGAAGCACAGTTTTAGCATATTCCTTGCAATCATTGTGGAATCGTGTTATAATATCTTAAATGAATAGAAAAGGAGAGGCGGGGAAATATCTTCGCCTCTTATCTATGAGGAGGTGGCAACCATCGCAACAATTGTTGACTTAGTAACAGAAGTGATTCAGCCAGCTATAAAGGAACCATTTGAATTGGTCGATGTTGAATATGGCAAAATGGGTGGTGACTACGTCTTAAGCATTTTCGTAGACAAACCAGAAGGAATCACACTGAATGATACAGCGGATTTGACAGAAATCATTAGCCCGCTATTGGATCAAATCAAACCAGACCCATTTCCAGAACAGTACCTCTTAGAGGTTACCAGTCCTGGCCTGGAGAGACCATTGAAAACCAAGGAAGCACTCGAGGGAGCTGTTGGCAAGTACGTCAATATCAGCTTGTACAAGGCTGTTGAAAAGCAAAAGGTCTTTGAGGGGAATTTGGTAGGTTTTGAAGAGGATGTTTTGACCATTGAGTATATGGATAAAACACGGAAGAAAACAGTGGATATTCCTTATAACCTTGTGTCCAAAGCAAGGTTGGCTGTAAAATTGTAACAGAATGAAAGAAAGGATGCCTTTATAGAAGAGGCAAGAATAACATGAGTAAAGAAATGCTAGAAGCCTTCCGCATTTTGGAAGAAGACAAAGGGATCAAAAAAGAAGATATCATCGAAGCAGTCACAGAATCATTGCGTTCAGCTTATCGCCGTCGTTATGGACAATCAGAAAGTGCAGCGATTGAATTCAATGAAAAAACTGGAGATTTCCGTGTTTATACGGTTCGTGAAGTGGTGGATGAAGTCTTTGATAGCCGTTTAGAAATTAGCTTGAAGGATGCCTTGGCCATTAGCTCTGCTTATGAGTTGGGGGACAAGATCAAGTTTGAAGAAGCGCCAGCTGAATTTGGTCGTGTAGCAGCTCAATCTGCCAAACAAACGATCATGGAAAAAATGCGTAAGCAAACGCGCACCATCACCTATAACACTTATAAAGAACATGAAAATGAAATCATGAGTGGAACGGTGGAGCGCTTTGACAATCGTTTTATCTATGTCAATCTTGGCTCAATCGAAGCACAATTGTCTAAGCAAGACCAGATTCCAGGAGAAGTGTTCCAATCTCATGATCGAATTGAAGTATTTGTCTACAAGGTAGAAGATAATCCACGTGGTGTCAATGTCTTTGTTAGCCGGAGCCACCCTGAAATGATCAAACGTTTGATGGAACAAGAAATTCCTGAAGTATATGATGGAACTGTTGAGATTATGAGTGTAGCTCGTGAAGCTGGAGATCGTACAAAAGTTGCGGTTCGTAGCCATAATCCAAACGTAGATGCGATTGGGACTATCGTTGGTCGTGGTGGATCGAACATTAAAAAGATTACCAGCAAATTCCACCCAGCTCGATACGATCAAAAATTAGAACGTATGGTTCCGACGGAAGAAAACATCGATGTCATCGAATGGGTTCCAGATCCAGCTGAATTCATCTATAATGCGATCGCTCCTGCAGAAGTGGACCAAGTTATTTTTGATGATGAAGATAGCAAACATGCTCTCGTTGTGGTTCCAGATAATAAACTATCTCTTGCCATCGGTCGTCGTGGTCAAAACGTTCGTTTGGCGGCTCATTTGACTGGTTACCGCATCGATATCAAATCTGCTAGTGAGTTTGAAGAAATGGAAGCAGCTCAAGAAACTTTTGAAGACCAAGTAGAAAGTGACGAAGAGCAAGTCGATTAAGAGAGGGAGGGAAAATGGTAAAAACAAGAAAAATCCCTTTAAGAAAATCTGTCGTTTCAAATGAAATTATTGATAAGCGCGATTTGCTCCGCATTGTCAAAAATAAAGAAGGACAAGTCTTTATCGATCCAACTGGCAAAGCCAATGGTCGAGGTGCTTACATCAAGTTAGACAATGAAGAAGCGGCACTTGCTAAGAAAAAGAAAGTTTTTAATCGTAGCTTTAATATGGAAGTGGAAGAAGCTTTCTATGATGAATTGATCGCTTATGTAGATCATAAGGTGAAGAGAAGAGAGTTAGGCCTTGAATAAGCAAAAGATAAGTAATTTGTTGGGCTTGGCGCAAAGAGCAGGAAAACTCATTTCTGGAGAAGAACTTGTGATCAAAGCAATCCAGGAAGAAAAAGCAAAATTAGTTTTTCTGGCAAATGATGCAGCTAGTAACCTGACAAAAAAGGTGACAGATAAGGGTCACTATTATGAGGTTCAAGTATCTACCGTGTTTTCAACACTAGAATTAAGCACTGCAATTGGACGTGCTCGTAAGGTCGTCGCTGTTGTAGATGCTGGATTTTCAAAGAAAATGAGGTCTCTTATGGAATAGAAGAGGAGGACAGCAATTGTCTAAGAAAAGATTATACGAAATTGCCAAAGAATTGGGCAAGGAAAGTAAGGAAGTCGTCACTCGTGCGAAAGAATTAGGTTTTGACGTCAAGAGTCATGCATCTAGTGTCGATACTGATGTTGCTGAAAAGTTGATCAAGAGCTTTTCAGCGAAAAAAGAAACAGTCGAAAAGAAAGTAGCAGAAGTGGTTGCCAAGACAACGGCTGTCGCAGAGAAAAAAGAAGCAGCGCCTGTAAAAAAAGAAGGGACAACTGAGACAAAATCAGTAACACCAGCTGCTAAACCAAAGAGTCGTAACTTTAAAGCGGAACGAGAAGCGCGCGCAAAAGAGCAGGCAGAACGTAGAAAACAACAAGACAATCGTCCAAAACGTGATCGCAAGGACAATCAGCGTCATGGTGACAACCGAAATCAACGACCACAAGATCGAAATGAACACCGAAATCAAGGTTTTGATCGTCGCAATAACAAACCAGATCAAAGACGTAGTGCTCAACCCCAAGTGGCACCAAAAATTGATTTCAAAGCGCGTGCAGCAGCATTGAAAGCAGAACAAAATGCTGAGTATGCGCGTGGAAGTGAAGATCGGTATAAACAACAAGCCGCAAAAGCAGAACAAGAACGTCAACAGCGCCGGAAACGGGTAGAAGTACCTGAAGTGAAAACACCTGTACAGGAGCCGACTGTTGAAAGCCATACGAAGCCAGCTGTTGTAGCTACTCCAGCTCAAGTAGATACACGCCGTAAGAAACAAGCGCGACCAGATAAGAAACGCGATGATTTTGATCGTGAGGAAGATGGTCCAAGAAAACAACAAAGGAATCGAAGTAGTCAAAATCAAGTGAGAAATCAAAAAAATAGTAACTGGAATAACAATAAGAAGAATAAAAAGGGAAAGAACAACCGCACAGAAGCTCCAAAACCAGTAACAGAGCGTAAATTCCATGAATTACCAAGTGAATTTGAGTATACGGATGGAATGACGGTTGCAGAAATCGCAAAACGTATCAAGAGAGAGCCAGCTGAAATCGTCAAGAAGCTCTTCATGATGGGAGTTATGGCAACTCAAAATCAATCGCTGGATGGGGATACCATTGAACTTTTGATGGTCGATTATGGAATTGAAGCCAAGAAAAAGGTAGAAGTGGATAATGCCGATATTGAACGTTTCTTCGTGGAAGATGGTTATCTGAACGAAGATGAGTTAGTGGAACGTCCACCAGTTGTAACTATCATGGGACACGTTGACCATGGTAAAACAACCCTTTTGGATACCCTTCGTAATTCTCGTGTGGCGACAGGTGAAGCAGGTGGGATCACCCAGCACATCGGTGCCTACCAAATCGTTGAAAATGGCAAGAAGATTACCTTCTTGGATACACCTGGACACGCGGCCTTCACCTCTATGCGGGCACGTGGTGCATCTGTTACCGATATTACCATCTTGGTCGTAGCGGCAGATGACGGGGTTATGCCTCAGACTATTGAAGCCATCAACCACTCAAAAGCAGCCAATGTTCCAATCATTGTGGCTATTAACAAGATTGATAAACCAGGTGCCAACCCAGAACGTGTCATCGGTGAATTGGCGGAACACGGTGTTATGTCGACAGCTTGGGGTGGGGATTCTGAATTTGTAGAAATCTCAGCCAAGTTCAACCAAAACATTGATGAGTTGTTGGAAACTGTCCTTCTTGTGGCTGAAATCCAAGAACTCAAGGCAGATCCAACTGTTCGTGCTATCGGTACCGTTATCGAAGCGCGTTTGGATAAAGGAAAAGGTGCGGTGGCAACCCTCCTTGTTCAACAAGGAACTTTGAATGTCCAAGACCCAATCGTTGTCGGAAATACCTTTGGACGTGTCCGTGCCATGACCAATGACCTTGGACGTCGTGTGAAGGTTGCAGGACCATCTACTCCTGTTTCTATCACTGGTTTGAACGAAGCTCCAATGGCGGGTGACCACTTCGCGGTTTATGAAGATGAAAAATCTGCGCGTGCAGCTGGTGAAGAACGTGCCAAACGTGCTCTGATGAAACAACGTCAAGCAACCAACCGCGTCAGCCTTGAAAATCTCTTTGATACCTTGAAGGCTGGGGAAGTGAAATCTGTTAATGTCATCATTAAAGCCGATGTACAAGGTTCGGTTGAAGCCCTTGCTGCTTCCCTTCAAAAGATTGAAGTAGAAGGTGTGAAAGTGACCATCGTTCACTCAGCGGTTGGTGCTATCAACGAATCAGACGTAACCCTTGCAGAAGCTTCAAATGCTTTCATCATCGGATTTAACGTCCGTCCTACTCCACAAGCACGTCAACAAGCTGAAGCTGACGAGGTGGAAATCCGTCTTCACTCAATCATCTACAAAGTGATTGAAGAAATGGAAGATGCGATGAAGGGAATGTTGGATCCTGAATTTGAAGAGAAAGTGATCGGGGAAGCAGTTATTCGTGAAACCTTTAAAGTCTCTAAAGTGGGTACCATCGGTGGATTTATGGTCCTTAGCGGTAAGGTTACACGTGATTCCAAAGTTCGTGTCATTCGTGACGGTGTCGTGATCTATGACGGTGCTTTAGCAAGCTTGAAGCACTTCAAAGATGATGTCAAAGAGATCACAAATGGTCGTGAAGGTGGATTGATGATTGAAGGTTACAATGATATCAAGACAGATGATACCATCGAAGCCTACATCATGGAAGAAATTAAAAAATAAGCAAGCTGACTAGGAAAAAAAGAGGCTTCCCCTCTGATTTCCTAGTTTTTAAACACAGAGCAGAAAGGAGTTCCTATGGCAAGTCATTTTCGGACAGACCGAGTAGGGATGGAAATCAAGCGTGAGGTCAACGAGATTTTACAAAAGAAAGTCCGTGACCCGCGTGTTCAAGGAGTTACCATTACGGATGTTCAAATGCTAGGTGATTTGTCTATGGCCAAAGTGTATTATTCAATTATGAGTGATTTGGCTTCAGACAATCAAAAGGCTCAGACAGGCCTTGAAAAAGCAACAGGAACCATCAAGCGTGAATTAGGTCGGAATCTAAAATTGTATAAGATTCCGGATCTTACTTTTGTGAAAGACGAATCCATCGAATACGGGAATAAGATCGATGAGATGTTGCGCAATTTGAACAAAGACTAGAGAGGTTGGAAATTTTCCACGTCCAGATTGAAAGACAAAGTCTTCTTAGAAACTTTCCTTAGGTGAGTACGGACGTCAGCGAACTTCTTCGAAGTTCCATGACTAATTATTGAGCCTAAGGTCTCAATAATTCCGAGTACCTGAAACTATTAAGTTTCAGGTACTTTTCTCACGACGAAAAGTTTCAGTAGATGATTGAATCACTCTAACGAGTAACATTTCTTTTTATAGAATTTATTAGATTTATAAAAAAGAATAGTTTGTCTACAGTCTCGGGTTGGAAATTTCCAACCTCTTTTTTGGCTCTTAAAATGAGGAAAATAAAACAGAAAGAAAAAAACGGTTTCAAAAAATAATAGAAATTTACAGAAATCTCTTGTGTGATTGGAAATTATCCTTTACAATAGGAGAGGAGTTTTATTTCTGATCTCATATTTGGAGGAATGATCATGTCCATTAACTGGCAGGAAATTTTGTTTAACTTTTTGGGAGGGTTGGGTCTCTTTCTCTATAGTATTAAAACCATGGGAGAAGGACTGCAACAAGCCGCAGGGGACCGTCTTCGCTACTATATTGATAAATATACCAGCAATCCCTTTCTTGGAGTCTTAGTAGGGATTGTCGTGACAGCCCTCATTCAGTCTAGTACTGGGGTAACGGTGATTACCGTTGGTCTGGTCAGTGCGGGTCTCTTGACCCTGCGCCAAGCCATTGGAATCATCATGGGAGCTAATATTGGGACCACGGTCACCTCATTCATTATTGGGTTTAAACTGGGGACTTATGCCCTTCCAATTATGTTTCTTGGAACGGTCTTACTTTTCTTTACCAAGAATCGAATGGCTAATAATATTGGTCGGATTCTCTTTGGGGTTGGAGGAATTTTCTACGCTTTAAACCTGATTAGTGCGGGAATGAGCCCTTTAAAAGAATTGCCAGAATTTAGTCAGTATATGATCACCCTAGGGAAAAATCCAATTCTTGGTGTTTTAGCGGGAGCCATCATCACCGTTTTGATTCAAGCTTCTTCAGCTACCATTGGGATTCTACAAGGTTTGTATTCAGGTGGTTTCCTAGATCTTCGCGGTTCTTTACCTATTCTTTTTGGGGACAACATCGGAACGACCTTGACGGTTATTATTGCAGCTATGGGGGCCAATATTTCTGCTAAGCGTGTTGCAGCAACCCATGTGCTCTTTAACTTGATCGGAACAGTCCTTTGTTTGATCTTGTTAACACCTTTTACAGCCATGATTGAATACTTCCAAGGCCTCTTGCATTTGTCTCCGGAAATGACGATTGCTTTTTCTCACGGTGCCTTCAATGTGACCAACACCATCATTCAATTCCCATTCATTGGAGCTTTGGCTTACTTCGTAACCAAACTGATTCCTGGTGAGGATGAGGTTGTCAAATATGAACCGCTCTACTTGGATGAAAACTTGATCACTCAAGCGCCTTCGATTGCTCTAGGAAATGCGAAAAAAGAGTTGCTTCATTTAGGTGGATATGCAGACAAAGCTTTTAATCTCTCTTATGATTATATTGTTCATCAAAATGAAAAAACAGCTGAAAAGGGACACAAGACAGAAGAAGCCATTAATACCATTGATGAGGATTTGACTCGCTACTTGATTCGTTTGTCGAGTGAAGCCTTGAGTCCGAGAGAAAGTGAAGTTCTCACCAACATCCTAGATTCCTCACGGGATTTGGAGCGGATTGGAGATCACGCGGAAGCCTTGATCAATCTGACCGATTATTTAATTCGTAAGAAAGTGGTCTTTTCAGAAGCGGCCTTGGCTGAATTGGAAGATATTTACAACCAAACCCATCAATTTGTAGAGGATGCTTTGAAAGCCGTTGAGAACAATGATGTGAGTCTTGCAAACCAATTGGTAGCACGTCACGAGGCAATTGAAAAGTTGGAGAAAAAACTTCGGAAAACCCATATTCGTCGTTTGAACCACGGTGAATGTACACCTCAAGCCGGAGTGAACTTTATTGATATCATTTCTCACTATACACGTGTTGCAGACCATGCCATGAATCTCGCTGAAAAAGTACAAATCGAGCAAATTTAATGAACGTTAAACAGAGTAAGTAGGAAGCTTACTCTGTTTTTTGTTAGATTCTATTCAAAAATAGGTCTAGACCATTTACAAATAAAAGTGAAAGCGTTATAATATGTATGAATATAAATGGAACACAGTTCCTACAATGGAAAGGACGATTTTATGTCTACATATATTAAAGCAGATCAATTTTATTACCCACATGGGGTTCGCCGCGGAGGCTATTTGGAACTCGTTGATGGCAAGTTTGGAAAACATGTGGAAAGCTTACCAGAAGGTGTGGATGTGCTAGATTATTCAGGGTACAGTATTGCGCCTGGCCTCGTGGATACCCATATTCATGGATTTGGTGGGGTAGATGTGATGGATAACAATATCGAAGGCACTCTCCATACCATGAGTGAAGGTCTCTTGAGTACAGGGGTCACAAGCTTTTTGCCTACGACCTTGACTTCCTCTTACGAACAACTTTTGGCAGTAACTGAAAATATCGGTGCACGATACAAAGAAGCAACAGGAGCTAAGATTCGCGGTATTTATTTTGAAGGACCTTATTTCACAGAAAAATACAAGGGAGCACAAAATCCAGCTTATATGAAGGATCCAAGTATGGAAGAATTCCGGGCTTGGCAAAAAGCTGCCAATGGTCTGTTGAATAAGATTGCCCTTGCTCCCGAGCGTGAAGGGGTAGAAGAATTTGTTCGGACCATTACAGGAGAAGGGGTGACTGTCGCTCTGGGGCACTCCAATGCTACTTTTGAAGAAGCTAAAAAAGCGGTTGATGCAGGTGCGAGTGTCTGGGTGCATGCCTACAATGGTATGCGTGGTTTGACGCACCGTGAACTCGGTATGGTTGGTGCCATGTATGAGTTGCCTCATACTACAGCAGAGTTGATCTGTGATGGCCATCACGTTGATCCGCTAGCTTGTGATATCCTGATGAAACAAAAAGGGAAAGAAAATGTTGCCTTGATTACTGACTGTATGACAGCTGGGGGCTTAGAAGATGGGGACTATATGCTTGGGGAATTCCCAGTTGTGGTCGCTGAAGGGACGGCTCGCTTGAAATCAACTGGTAATCTAGCTGGCTCAATCTTGAAATTGAAAGATGGATTAAAAAATGTTGTAGAGTGGGGGATTGCTAACCCTCACGAAGCAGTGATGATGGCCAGCCTCAATCCAGCAAAATCAGTCCATATTGATGATGTTTGTGGTCAAATTCGAGAAGGGTATGATGCGGACTTCATCGTGCTTGATCAAAATTTGGATCTGGTTGCGACCTATCTCGATGGGGTTAAACGTTACCAGGCGACTAACTAGATTCAAGAATCGAAGATAGAATACTTCCTCTCTAGGTCATACCTAGAGAGGTTTTTGTGAGGTATTCATGGGGTTAAACAGTCTGTAGGGGCTTTTTGTTTATCAATGGTAGTGCAATTTTGTGAATGCTGTCTTTTCATGCTATAATGGGAATTGAAATGTGAGGTAGCTTATGAAGGCAATTGATATACGTTTTTTATTGATGGGAATTTTTTTCTTGCTCTATGGGATTGTAAGAAAAAATATCTTTATTGTGATCGTTGGTGGGGCATTTTTACTCTATAGTTTTTATAGCAAGAAGATGGAGCCAACCAAGAAGAATATTTTTAAGCCAGAGCTCAAGCTTCGAGGGCCTAAGAAACCGAAATCGAAGAAAGGAAAGAAAAAATGAATCATTATCGTTTGAATAATGGGGTGAAGATTCCTGTATTGGGATTTGGGACGTGGAAAGCAGCGGATGGAAAAGAAGCCTATCAAGCTGTGTTAGCTGCTTTAAAAGCAGGTTATCGCCATATCGATACAGCTACGATTTATCAGAATGAAGAGAGTGTGGGGCGTGCTATTAAAGACAGTGGTCTTGCGCGCGAAGACCTGTTTATTACCACCAAACTTTGGAATACTCATCACACCTATGAAGATGCTCAAGCTGCTTTGGAAGAGTCTCTTGAGAAACTTGGCTTGGACTATGTGGATCTTTATTTGATTCATTGGCCAAATCCAAAACCCCTTCGAGAAAATGATGCTTGGAAACAACGGAATGCTGAGGTTTGGCGAGCAATGGAAGATATGCTAGCTGCTGGCAAGGTTCGGGCTATTGGTATTAGCAATTTTCTGCCTCATCATTTGGAAGCCCTTCTTGAAACAGCTCGAATCATTCCGGCTGTGAACCAAATTCGTCTAGCACCTGGGGTGTACCAAAGCGAAGCCATCGCAGCGAGTCGCAAGCATGGCATTTTACTAGAGGCTTGGGGACCTTTTGGGCAAGGAGAATTGTTCCAAAATGAACAAGTAAAAGAAATGGCTACTAAATATGGAAAGACCGTCGCTCAACTAGCCCTGGCTTGGAGTTTACAAGAAGGTTTCCTTCCACTGCCAAAATCGGTTACGCCTGAGCGGATTGAGAGCAATCTGGATTGCTTTGATTTTGAATTGACGGCAGATGATGTGGAACTCCTGCGCTATCTTCCGGTTGAAGCGGGTGCACCAGATCCAGACACCAAAGATTTTTAAAAAATGATTTCTAACAATAAAAACCGAGGACAGTTTTGTTCTCTGTTTTTTTATCTTTTCAGTTGTGAAAAAGTTTTCAAATAAAAAAACAGACGTACTATAATACTTAGTTACTATTGCTCGGAATATAACGAATAAAAATAAATTAATAGTTAGTAATGTATGTAAATATTACAATTGTGTTACAATTCATTTTTGAATGAATTTTCAGATAATTTTGCGTTATAATAGTTACTATTAAAATAAAAGGGGAGTTTCTATGAATAGACAAGAGCGTTTTTCATTAAGGAAATACAAATTTGGTGTAGCCTCAGTTTTATTAGGGGCTGTTTTGGTATTTGGATCTGCACAAGCGAGTGCAGAAGAACAAACAGCGGGTCAAACGAGCGCTGGGACACAGCTTGTAGCAAACAGTCAACAGGCACCGACTGAGGTAGAACATTCACAAGGTGCAGAGGTTCCTAAAGAGGCAACGGTTGCTCTACAAACAAAACCGGAAGAAGCATCAAATCCAGTAGAAAAAGCTACAGAAGTGGCTACTCCGACAAGTTCGGAAACAACTGAGCGCCATGATGCAACTGACAAACCTCAAAGCATCGAAAGTGATGAAATTATTACTGTTCCACAAACCTGGAAGCAAGGCTACAAAGGGGAAGGGATGGTTGTCGCCGTCATCGATTCTGGCTTGGATGTGAACCACGAGGTTCTTCGTATTACAGATTCTTCAAAAGCCAAGTTTAAAAATCAAGAAGAAATAGAAGCTGCTAAGAAAGCGGCAGGAATTGATTATGGTAAATGGTATAACGACAAAGTCGTATATGCCTATGATTACTTTGACGGTACTGACAATATCAAAGAGGCTGAAAGAGATTCTCACGGGATGCACGTTACAGGGATCGCAACGGGGAATCCTGATAAAGAAGCAGGAAACGGAGAGAAGATCTATGGTGTGGCACCAGAAGCGCAAGTTATGTTTATGCGTGTCTTTTCGGATCGTCAAAAAACAACTGGTTCTGCTCTTTATGTAAAAGCGATTGATGATGCTGTAGCCCTTGGTGCAGATGCCATCAATATGAGTCTTGGATCCTCTACTGGTTCTATGGTCAATGCAGGTTCGGATATCATTGATGCGATTAAACGAGCTCGTGCTAAAGGTGTATCTGTCTTGATCTCTGCGGGGAATAGTAATACTTTTGGGAATGGATATTCAAGACCGTCTGCAGAAAATCCTGATTACGGTTTGGTAGGAAATCCTTCAACAGTAGAGGACTCTATCTCTGTTGCTTCTATCAATAACAAAATTATTACGACAGAAGTTTTTGAAGTCAAAGGGTTGGAAGGTAATGCGGATGTAGATAACGGTAAGTTTGACTACAGTAAGTCTGCAACAGATACTGATTTTGAAAAAGGTAAAGAATATGAATATGTAGCTGTTGGACTTGGGAAAGAAGAAGATTTCAAAGATCTAGATCTTACTGGTAAATTAGCACTGATCCAACGTGGAGAAATCCCATTTACAGAAAAAATTGCTAATGCCCTCCATCATGGTGCAGTAGGTGCCCTGGTTTACAATAATGTAGAAGGTTCTAATCTTGGTATGTCGATTGATGGAGATGCTAAGAAAATTCCATCTGTCTTCATTTCAAAACGCTATGGAGAAGCTCTTAAAGCTGGATCTTACAAAGTTGTCTTTAACAATACCATGGCCAATCGTCCATCTCCCGAGGCAGATCAATTGTCTGATTTCTCAAGCTGGGGAGTGACAACAGATGGTCAGTTGAAACCAGATGTCACAGCACCTGGTGGGAACATCTTCTCTTCTTTGAATGACAATACCTACGGAGATATGAGTGGTACTAGTATGGCCTCTCCTCACGTGGCGGGTGTTGCAGCCTTGGTAAAAGAATACCTTGTGAAGAACCATCCAGAATTGACTCCAGAACAAGTTTCTGCAACTGTCAAGGCCTTGATTATGTCTACGGCTAAACCACATATTAACAAAGAAACCGGTGTCTATACGTCTCCACGCCAACAAGGAGCAGGGGTTGTCGACACAGCAGCTGCCGTTTCAACAGACTTGTATGTTACTGGTGAAAACAACTACCCAAGTGTTACTCTTGGAAATGTCGGAGATAGCTTTACCTTTGATGTCACTGTCCACAATATTTCAGATACCGATCGTACCTTGAAAATGTTGGTTAATACTGACACAGATGAAGTGAAAGATGGTAAATTTACCCTCCGTCCACGTAAATTGACTGAAACAGCTTGGCCTGAAGTAACTGTGAAAGCTCATAGCTCTGAAACGGTTACGGTGAAAGTCGATACAAGTAAATTCACAGAAGAATTGAGCAAAGAAATGCCGAACGGCTATTTCCTTGAAGGATTTGTTCGCTTTGTTGATCCGGCTGATGATGGAGATGTGGTCAGCTTGCCATTTATGGGCTTCAAGGGAGAATTCCAAAACCTTCCCGCTGTTGAAAAGCCAGTCTATGATTTGGTTCGCGAAGGAAAAGATGGATTCTACTACCATATTCCAAAAGATTTGAATATCTCTTCTAGTGCGAATGTTTCTGCGCTCGTCACTCAGCAAAATGACTTCCTTCTCACTCAAGGAAAACGAGATGGTCGTCGGATTACAGTCCTTGGTATTGACGAAAATGCAGAAGGAACTCACACCCTTCAACTAGATGAAAACGGAAATGTTCGCATTGCCATTTCACCAAATGAAGATGGAAATAAAGATTTCGTCGAATACAAGACAGTTGCCCTTAGAAACATTGAAAACCTTCGTGCAACTGTTTATGCAGCAAGTGATACGGAACATAAAAATCCATTGTGGGAAGGAACTCCATCTGACCATCGTAAGAACTTCTTCAACGGTGACCAAAAGAACCCACGCAGCTACACATTAGATAATACTGCTTGGAATGGTATTGATGCGAATGGGAATGCAGTAGCAGATGGTCTATATGATTATGTCATCCGTTACACCCCAATGGTTCCTGGAGCTGAGGAGCAATCAACGACCTTCAAGGTTCGGGTTGATACTCAAAAACCAGTGATCACATCTGGCTATATTCGCTTTAAAGACGGAGCACAACAGTTTGTAGCACGTAAAGCCAAAGATGTTGGCGATGGTGGTATCTTAACTGAAAAACTCGTCTATGTGACTCCATTTGATGATCAGGGGACAATGGTCCAAACCAGTGAAGATAAGAATGGTACTCGTGCGCTTGAAAATTACCATGTGATCAAGGCCAATGCAGATGGTAGCTTCGATCTTCCTGAAAACATCGATAAGAAGAATATCTACTACTACGTAGAGGACTTTGCGGGGAATGTAGACTATGTTTCACTAGCTGATTTAGTTCGGGATCAAAATAGTGGTCGGGTTCAAATTTCTGTTCGTGATGCTAAAACGAACAAAGATTTGGATACTATGTATGTTTACCGAATCAAAGATAGCAATGGTCAATATGTATCAGTTGACAAGACAAAAGATATTAACTTCTTGAACTTTGGTCATTACACTGCAGAAATCTTTACTTATGATCGTACAGAAGTGAAATTTGTCAGCAGCTTGACGCAAGAATTTGATTTAACAGAAGATAATAGTTTCCAAACGATCGCTTTTCTTGCCAATACTTTAGAATATGCACCAGTTAGCATCAGCTTTGATCAACCGGTTTCAAAAGCAGCTACGATCGTATTGAAAGGGGCAGATGGTGGAAACTTTGTCTTGCCTGCTGAAAAATATGGAAAGAATGGTTTTGGAAAATCTGTCGCAACTGGTCAATATACCTTGGTCGCAACCCTTCCTACAGGTTATGAACTAGCTGAGGAAGCACCAGTGATCTCAGTTGTCGCAGGGCGCAATAACAATTATCGTATTGGAGTGATCTCAAAAGTGGATCTCTTGGCTGCTTTGAACAACCAAGCAGTTGTTACAAAGACAGCTCAATACTTCAATGCGAGTGCGGATAAGAAAGAAGCTTATGATCAAGCCTTGCAAGCTGCCCAAGCAGCCTTGACCAACAAGGTCAGTCAAGAGCAAGTCAACCAAGCAATAGCTAGTCTTGAAGCTGCTAGCCAAGCTTTGGATGGGAAAGATTCAAACGTTGCGGCTTTGAAAGAAGCCATGCAAGCTTATGATGCTACGACTAAAACGGGTCGTTATGCTAATGCCAAAGAAAAAGTACGTCGCGACTACGACCGCGCTTTCCAAACAGTGGCCTTGCTTGCAGTTGATCCAACTGTGAAACAAGAACAAATCAATCAAGCACTTGCTGAGCTTAGCCGTGCGGAAGGAAAATTAAACGGGAAAGCAACTGATTTTTCAAGCCTTGAAAAATACATCAAGGAAGAATTGAAATTCCAAGAAAAGAATGCTAAATTCATCTATGCTGGAAATAAAGAAAAAGAAGCTTACCTAGTGGCTTTCAAGGATGCACAAACCATCCTTTCAAATCCAGGAGCAAGCCAACAAGATGTAAAAGATGCTTTGACAGCCTTGAAAAATGCCAAGAAAAAACTTCATGGTAAAAAACCAAAAGCTGCAAGACGTCCATAAGAAAAACAAAATAGTTTGTTAGCCTAGAATCCATCTGAAACATTTGTTTCAGATGGATTTTTATTTACAAGTACCTAAAAATTTGCTATAATACTGACAAGAAAGAAGGGCTTATGGCGTTTTTCTAGCGAACTTGGGATAGTGAAAGCCAAGTAGAGCAAAGTAGGCAAGTGGCGCTTTCTATCAGCAAATAGCTGAAGACAAACAGATAAAATGAAGTAATAAATTAGGGTGGAACCGCGTTTCTGACGCCCCTAGGTCACAGACTTAGGAGTGAAAACACGGTTCTTTTTGTATTCTGAGTTACAAGAAACTTTATGAATAAGGAGTAAAATATGTCCAAAAAATTGACTTTCCACTGCGTCAGTGGCAGAGAACTCCTTACAGTCGGACTGCCACACGCTCAGCACTAGGGTGCCTGAGCTAGACGCAGTACTAACTCGTCTTGCTTCGTGTAATCGACGAGGCAGACTCGTGTCGCAAGAAATCATTTAAATCAAGGAGTATTTAATGTCTAAGAAATTAACCTTTCAAGAAATTATTTTGACTTTGCAACAATACTGGAATGACCAGGGTTGTATGCTCATGCAGGCTTATGATAACGAGAAGGGTGCGGGGACAATGAGTCCATATACCTTCCTTCGTGCCATTGGTCCTGAGCCATGGAATGCGGCTTATGTAGAGCCATCTCGTCGTCCAGCTGATGGGCGTTACGGAGAAAACCCAAACCGTCTTTACCAACACCATCAATTCCAAGTGGTGATGAAACCATCACCATCAAACATCCAAGAGCTCTACCTTGAGTCATTGGAAAAATTGGGGATCAATCCTTTGGAACACGATATCCGTTTCGTTGAAGATAACTGGGAAAACCCATCAACTGGTTCAGCTGGTCTAGGTTGGGAAGTTTGGTTGGACGGTATGGAAATCACTCAGTTCACCTACTTCCAACAAGTTGGTGGATTGGCAACTGGTCCGGTAACTTCTGAGGTCACTTACGGATTAGAACGTTTGGCTTCTTACATCCAAGAAGTCGATTCTGTTTACGATATTGAGTGGGCTCCAGGCGTTAAATACGGAGAAATCTTCCTTCAACCAGAATATGAACACTCAAAATACAGCTTTGAAGTTTCTGACCAAGATATGCTTCTTGAAAACTTTGAAAAATTTGAAAAAGAAGCAGGGCGTGCTTTGGAATTAGGCCTTGTTCACCCAGCCTATGACTACGTTTTGAAATGTTCACATACCTTCAACTTGCTTGACGCTCGTGGAGCAGTATCCGTTACAGAACGTGCCGGTTATATTGCCCGCATCCGTAACTTGGCCCGTGTCGTAGCCAAAACCTTCGTCGCAGAACGTAAGAAACTCGGTTACCCACTTCTTGACGAAGCCACACGCGCTCAACTCCTAGCAGAAGAGGAAGAATAAAGAGAGTATATTAAATAGGATTTGGTTATAGAGGAATCCTACAGAACCAGTTGCCGCAGTGATAGAGGTATCGTTAGAGAAACTAACGATACCAGGCAAAATTGGAGACCTTAGGCTCCGATTTTAGTAATGAAACGACGCAGTCGGTTGCTTGCGTGCCAATCACATAAGGCAAACTGGAAAAAAGATATTTTTCGGAGAAAAAACATGACAAAAAACTTACTAGTAGAACTTGGACTTGAAGAGTTACCAGCCTACGTTGTCACACCAAGTGAAAAACAACTCGGTGAGAAAATGGCAGCCTTCTTGGATGACAATCGTCTTTCATACGAAAGCATTCAAACCTTCTCAACACCACGCCGTTTGGCCGTCCGTGTCATTGGCTTGGCTGATCAACAATCGGATTTGACTGAAGATTTTAAAGGACCTTCTAAGAAAATCGCCTTGGATGCTGATGGAAACTTCTCAAAAGCAGCGCAAGGCTTTGTCCGTGGAAAAGGCTTGACTGTAGATGACATCGAATTCCGTGAAGTTAAGGGTGAAGAATACGTTTACGTGACGAAACATGAAGCTGGAAAACCTGCTAAAGAAGTATTGGCTGGCGTTCCAGAAGTACTTGCTTCATTGACCTTCCCTGTTAGCATGCACTGGGCTAACAACACCTTTGAATACATTCGCCCAGTTCACACCTTGATCGTTCTTTTGGGCGACGAAGCGCTTGACCTTGATTTCTTGGATATCCAGTCAGGTCGTGTGAGTCGTGGCCACCGTTTCCTTGGACATGAAGTGGAAATTACCAATGCGGATTCTTATGAAGAAGACCTTCGCACGGTTTACGTGATTGCGGATAGCCAAGAACGTGAAAACATGATCCGTGAGCAAATCAAGGCCATCGAAGCAGAACAAGGTGTTCAAGTTCAAATCGAAGAAGGACTTTTGAACGAAGTCTTGAACTTGGTCGAATACCCAACTGCCTTTATGGGAAGTTTTGACACTAAATATTTGGATGTTCCAGAAGAAGTCTTGGTGACCTCAATGGAAACGCACCAACGGTACTTTGTTGTACGTGACCTTGATGGTAATCTCAAACCAAACTTTATCTCCGTCCGTAATGGGAACGCTGAGCACTTGGAAAATGTTATCCGAGGAAATGAAAAAGTCTTGGTGGCGCGTCTTGAAGATGGTGAATTCTTCTGGCGTGAAGACCAAAAACTTAAGATTGAAGACCAGGTTGCTAAATTGGCTCACGTGACTTTCCATGAAAAAATCGGTTCCCTTTCAGAACACATGGCCCGTGCTGGTGTCATTGCAGCTTCCTTGGCTGAGCAAGCTGGTTTGACTGCTGAAGAAACGGCAGCCGTCGCTCGTGCAGCTGAAATCTACAAATTTGACCTCTTGACGGGTATGGTCGGAGAGTTCGATGAATTGCAAGGAATTATGGGTGAAAAATACGCCCTCCTTGCTGGTGAAGATGCTGCGGTTGCGACAGCTATCCGTGAGCACTACCTTCCTGATTCAGCAGACGGAGCCCTTCCAGAGACTAAGGTTGGTGCCATTCTTGCCCTTGCAGATAAATTGGATACCCTTCTTTCCTTCTTCTCAGTTGGCTTGATTCCATCAGGTTCCAATGACCCTTATGCACTTCGTCGTGCAACACAAGGGATTGTTCGTATCTTGGATGCCTTTGGTTGGCATATCCCTATGGATGAGTTGATTGACAGCCTTTACGGTCTGTCGTTTGATAGTCTTTCTTATGACAATCAAACAGAAGTGCTCAACTTCATCAAGGCGCGTGTGGACAAGATGATGGGACGCACACCAAAAGATATCAAAGACGCTGTGCTTGCTGGTTCAAACTTTGTCGTGGCTGATATGCTGGAAGCAGCTGAAGCTCTTTCAGAAGCTGCGAAGACTGATGGTTACAAGGCAGCTGTTGAATCACTCTCACGTGCCTTTAACTTGGCAGAAAAAGCAGATGCTTCAGTAGCAGTCGATGCCAGTCTCTTTGAAAACGATCAAGAAAAAGCCCTTTCTAAAGCGATTGAAGAGCTTGAATTGACAGGTTCAGCTAGCGACAAATTGGCTCAACTCTTTGCTCTTAGCCCAGTCATTGATGCTTTCTTTGACAATACCATGGTGATGGCAGAAGATGAGGCTGTTAAAAACAACCGTTTGGCCCTTCTTGCAGGCCTTGTAGCGAAAGCTAATGCTGTCGCAGCCTTTAATCAATTGAACACAAAATAATGACCTGATGACAGGTAGAAAGTAGGTTTTATTATGACACCTGAAAAAATCGCTCGTATCAATGAGCTTGCTAAAAAGAAAAAAACAGAAGGTTTGACACCAGAAGAAACAGTGGAACAAGCAAAACTTCGTGAAGAATACATTGAAGGTTATCGTCGTTCGGTTCGTCACCACATTGAAGGTATTAAAATTGTGGATGAAGAAGGAAATGATGTAACACCTGAGAAACTACGCCAAGTGCAACGTGAAAAAGGTTTGCATGGCCGTAGCCTCGATGACCCTAATTCATAAGCAAAAGAGTGCTGGAAGAGACTCCAGCACTCTTTTGTATCTTTAAAATTCAGAATATTCTGGACTAGATTGACCAATTTTTAAAAACATGGTATAGTAGATTGTGTGAAAATTTGAAGTATACTTTTCTGAAAATGTACAGAAAAAGAATTGGAGTAATCATATGTCAAAAAAACATCATCCTGGTGAAGAAACCGAAAATGGGATGGTTCGTGGTCTGCAAAATCGGCATGTTCAGCTGATCGCTATTGCAGGAACCATCGGGACAGGACTCTTTCTTGGAGCCGGTCGTTCCCTTTCTTTGACAGGTCCTTCTATTATTTTAGTCTATATGCTGACTGGCGCCTTCATGTACTTGATGATGCGGGCAATCGGAGAAATGCTCTATATGGACCCTGATCAACACACCTTTATCAACTTTATCACCAAGTATATAGGAAAAGGTTGGGGTTATTTTTCAGGATGGTCCTATTGGGTCTCCTTGGTATTTTTGGGAATGGCAGAGATTACCGCTGTTTCCAACTATGTCCAGCTTTGGTTTCCAAATTGGCCAGCCTGGCAGATTCAAATTATCTTTTTAGCGCTTTTAAGTTGTGTAAACTTGATCGCTGTGAAGGTTTTTGGAGAGGTTGAATTCTGGTTTGGAATGATCAAGATTGTCACTATTTTAGCCTTGATCGCAACAGGAATCTTTATGGTGACGACGAATTTTGAAACACCAGCTGGACACGCTAGCTTAAGTAACATTACCAATGGTTTTCAAATGTTTCCAAATGGTTGGGTCAAGTTCGTCATGGCCTTCCAAATGGTCTTCTTTGCTTACCAAGCAATCGAATTTGTTGGAATTACTACTTCTGAAACAGCTAATCCCCGACAAGTATTGCCAAAAGCTATTAAAGAAATTCCAATCCGGATTGTAATCTTTTATGTAGGAGCTTTGTTGGCGATTATGGCTATTTTCCCTTGGCAACAGCTTCCTGTCAATATGTCACCGTTTGTAACGGTCTTTCAGATGGTTGGAATCAAGTGGGCAGCAGGATTGATTAATTTTGTTGTACTGACAGCTGCTGCATCTTCCTTGAATTCCACCCTCTATTCAACAGGGCGTCACTTGTACCAGATTGCAAAGGAAACACCAAACAGTAAAGTGATGAATCGTTTGAAACTGAATAGCTTATCTCGTATGGGGATTCCAAGTCGCGCGATTATTTTTTCTGCGATTGTGGTTGCTGTTTCTGCCTTTATCAATGTGTTGCCAGGTGTCTCAGATGCCTTTGCCTTGATTACGGCATCTTCTTCTGGTGTCTACATTGCTATTTACATTTTGACCATGCTTGCCCATCTTAAGTACCGTAAATCGAAAGAATTTATGCCAGATGGTTTTGTCATGCCAGCCTATAAAGTGTTGAATCCATTGACCATTGTTTTCTTCCTCTTTGTATTCGTTTGTCTCTTCTTGCAAGAATCAACATACATTGGAGCGATTGGAGCAACCATCTGGATCATTCTTTTTGGGATCTACAGCAATTGGAAACATAATAAATAAACAGCAGGAGGCTGGGACAAAAGTCCTAGCCTCTCAATTGTCTTTGGATTGTTGAGCAAGACGCAGTGGTTGAGTGGGCTCTACTACGCTGATTTCATCAGCTTTTACAGCCCTACTCAACTGTGCGAAGGTGGGACGACGAAATCGAATTCTAACGAATGACCGATTTCTGTCCCACTCTCTTTACTATTTCAGAGCTCGGTTACTTCTTTTAAGGAATTTCTTGGAGGAAACAAAAGAAAAACAGAGATGGAAGAAATTACTTTTCTTCCATCTCTGTTTTTTGTCCGTGAATAGCTTTTTTAAGCCACCAAAGTGAGCCAACTAGGATCAGGGCAGCAAGCCAAAAAATCCAAGCCTCAATAGTGGTTAGAAAAAAGTAGAGAGCGATAGCATCGACCAATAAAAGTGGGATGAGAGTCTGTTTACTTAGTTTCATATGAATATTGTATCATAAATTGTAGAGGAAACAAGTAAAATCAAGCTTTTCAGGGATCTTTTGTATGATTGTAAAAGATCAGAAAGGATTCGTTCGTGTTATTTTCTTCAGGAGTGCATCTTGCTCCTATTTATGGTAAAATGGTAAAGATATGAGTAAAGAATTTCATCATGTAACGGTTTTGCTTCATGAAACGATCGATATGCTGGATGTTAAGCCAGATGGGATCTATGTAGATGCCACATTGGGTGGGGCAGGCCACAGCGAATATTTGTTAACAAAATTAAATGAATCGGGCCATCTTTATGCCTTTGACCAAGATCAGCATGCGATTGAGAATGCTAAGATTCGTTTAGCTCCATTCATCGAAAAAGGCATGGTGACCTTCATTAAGGATAACTTTCGTCATTTAAAGGAACGTCTAAACGAATTGGGTGTGACTGAAATTGATGGAATCTGTTATGACCTAGGTGTGTCTAGTCCTCAGTTGGATGAACGGGAACGCGGATTTTCTTACAAGAAAGATGCGCCGTTAGACATGCGGATGAATCAAGAAGCTTCCTTGACAGCCTATGAAGTCGTTAATAGCTACGATTACCATGCTCTAGTCCGTATTTTTTTCAAATATGGAGAGGACAAATTTTCCAAGCAAATTGCGCGGAAAATTGAGCAAGCACGAGCAATTAAACCGATTGAAACAACGACTGAATTAGCAGAGATTATTAAATCTGCTAAACCAGCTAAGGAGCTCAAGAAAAAGGGCCATCCTGCTAAACAGATTTTCCAAGCCATTCGTATCGAAGTCAATGATGAACTGGGAGCTGCAGATGAATCGATTCAGCAAGCCATGGATTTGTTGGCCCTCGATGGTCGTATTTCTGTGATTACCTTTCATTCGTTAGAGGATCGATTGACCAAACAATTGTTTAAAGAAGCTTCGACGGTTGAGGTTCCAAAGGGACTTCCCTTTATTCCAGATGATTTGAAACCAAAGATGGAGTTGGTCAACCGGAAACCTATTTTGCCAAGTGATGAAGAGCTTGAGGGAAATAATCGATCCCATTCAGCAAAATTACGGGTTGCTCGAAAAATACACAAGTAAGAGGAATTGATATGGCAGCAAGAGATGAGAGAACAAGAACACAGCTACTGCAAGACCGCTTTCGCCGTTTCTCTAGAGTAGAAAAGGCTTTTTATGGGTCGATTGTCCTAACAGCTGTGATTTTAGCCATTAGTATCGTCTTTATGCAGACACGAATTTTACAAGTACAGAGTGAGTTGACTGATTTGAATACGGAACTAGAAGCCAAAAAGACGGAATTGGCAGATGTTCGTCAAGAGGTCAATGAATTAACACGTTATGACCGCTTATCACAGTTGGCTAGCTCCCAAGGAATGAAGCTGCAAAAAGAAAATCGAAAAACAGTGAGTGCAAGTAGTGATGAATAAATTTAAAAAATTTTTAATCAGGTATTCGATAAAGAAACGTCGCTTGCCGGATCAGAATCGAAAACAAGTTGGGAAAAATCTCAGTGTACTGGCGATTTTCCTCTTTTTTCTCTTTCTGATTAATTTTGCAATGATTATTGGAACTGACAAAAAATTCGGTGTGACCTTATCGGATCAAGCAAAAAAAGTCCATGAGCAGACGGTTATTGTTCCTGCAAAACGTGGAACGATCTATGACCGAAATGGAGCAGTAATTGCTGAAGATGCTACGACCTATAACGTTTATGCTGTTATTGATAAAAAGTACAAATCAGCAACCGGAAAAATCCTCTATGTAGAAGAGAGCCAATTTAAAAAAGTAGCAGAAATCTTTAAGCAGTACTTAGGGATGGATGAGGATTACGTCATTAAGCAATTGTCGCAAAAGAAATTGAAACAGGTTTCTTTTGGATCGAACGGAAACGGCATTACTTATAGTAATATGACAGCTATCCGTGAGGCCATGGAAGCAGCGAAGATTGAAGGGGTTTCCTTTACAACTAGTCCAAATCGAAGCTATAAAAATGGAGTTTTCGCCTCTCAATTTATAGGGCAGGCCTCTCTTCAAGAAGATAAAGAGGGAAATAAAACCTTGAAGGGGCAATCAGGGATGGAGAAATCCCTCGATCGTATTCTCGCTGGTCAAAATGGGGTTATCACCTATGACAAAGACCGAAACGGGAATATCGTTCCTGGTTCAGATAAGGTTTCTGTCAAAACAGAAGATGGAAAAGATGTCTATACGACCATTTCAGCAGAATTACAAACCTACCTTGAGACGCGAATGGATGTTTTCCAAGAAAAAGTAAAAGGAAAGTATGTTAGTGCGACTCTTGTGAGTGCAAAAACTGGAGAAATCCTGGCTACAACGCAACGTCCATCCTATAATGCGGATACCAAACAAGGGTTGGATCTGAAAAACTTGAAAACCTGGAATACCATCCTTTATCAAGATCAATATGAACCGGGTTCAACGATGAAGGTCATGTTATTAGCTTCGGCGATTGATCATGGAACTTTCCCAGCCTATAATGAAGTATACTACAGTAACGAACTACAAGTAAAAGATGCGACGATCCGTGACTGGGATGTCAATATGGGGCTGGCTGAAGGTCGCTATATGAATATCGCACAGGGCTTTGCCTATTCTAGTAATATTGGGATGACCAAGCTAGAGCAGAAGATGGGAAATAACGTCTGGATGAATTACCTCCACCGCTTCAAATTTGGTCTCCCTACCCGTTTTGGCATGGGCGATGAGAGTTTTGGAAGCCTTCCGGGTGATAACTATGTTACTCAAGCTATGTCTGCCTTTGGTCAAGGGATTTCCGTCAGTCAAACTCAAATGTTACGGGCCTTTAGTGCCATCGCTAATGATGGACAAATGTTGGAGCCGAAGTTTATTAGTGCTATTTACGATAAAAAATCAGACACAGCCCGCAAATCAAAAAAAGAAGTTGTTGGAAAACCAGTTTCAGGATCAGCTGCACAACAGACACGGAACTATATGATCACCGTCGGAACAGATCCAGAGTATGGAACCTTGTACAGCGATGGACCCATCATTCAGGTACCAGGTCAAATCGTTGCGGTGAAATCAGGGACTGCCCAAATGGCGACAGATCAAGGATACTTGCAAGGAGAAAATGATTATATCAACTCGGTTGTAGCCATGACACCTGCAGAAGATCCTGAATTCATTATGTATGTGACGGTCCAACAACCAGAAGTGAAATTCTCAGCGACCAGCTGGGAAGAGCTGGTCAATCCTATTTTGGAAGATGCAGTTGCTTTAAAAGACGATTTGCATCTAACCTCAGAGGCACCAACGTTGGATGATGTGACCAAAGAAACGACCTACAAAATCCCTTCAGTAGAAACTCTCTCTAAGGAGTTGAATCTGAAACAAAATCTGAGCCCAGGTGCTTATTCAGAGGAATTGCGTCGCAATTTGGTGCAACCAATTGTCCTAGGAACTGGGAAAAATATCCGCAAGATGTCTGTGGATGTAGGCTCTAAAGTCAAAGCCAATCAGCAAGTATTGTTATTGACAGAAGACTTTGATGCGGTTCCAGATATGTATGGTTGGACTAAGAAAAATGCAGACATCTTTGGAGAATGGACTGGAATTGAGATTACCTATAAAGGTAGTGGAAAGAAAGTAACTAAACAAAGTGTCAAAATGAACACCTCACTCAATAAAACTAAAAAGATTACGTTAACATTAGGAGACTAAGATGTATATTGCTACGATCCTTGTATCGTTTCTATTAACAGTGGCTGCTATTCCAGCCTTTATTCGATTTTACCATCGTGCTCATATTTCTGGGCAACAAATGCACGAAGATGTGAAACAACACAAAGCGAAAGCTGGCACTCCGACAATGGGTGGAGTTGTATTTCTCATTACAGCCGTTCTAGTTAGTTTTGTCGTTACCGTATTGACTGGAAATTTCACGCGCCCTGTTCAACTGATTCTATTTATCTTGATTCTTTATGGAATTGTTGGATTTTTGGATGACTTTTTAAAAGTTTTTCGTAAGATTAATGAAGGTCTTAACCCAAAACAAAAATTGGCCCTTCAACTTGTTGGTGGAATCATCTTCTATATTTTTTCTGAACGCCACGGTGCAGGAAGCCTTTTGAATGTTTTCGGATATGAACTTTACTTGGGCCATTTCTACATTCTCTTTGCTTTATTTTGGTTGGTTGGTTTCTCAAATGCTGTCAATTTGACAGATGGGATCGATGGATTAGCCAGCATCTCCGTTGCCATTAGCCTGAGTGCCTATTCCTTTATTGCCTATATGCAAGGGAAATGGGACATTCTCTTTGTCACCTTGAGTATGATTGGGGCCTTGCTAGGATTCTTTGTCTTCAACCACAAGCCGGCTAAAATCTTTATGGGAGATGTCGGTAGTCTAGCTCTTGGAGGGATGCTTGCAGCCTTGTCAATGGCTTTGCATGTCGAGTGGACGCTGCTCCTGATTGGTCTGGTCTATGTCATTGAAACAGGTTCTGTGATGCTACAAGTGACCTATTTCAAATGGACCAAGAAACGTTACGGGGAAGGACGTCGGATTTTCCGAATGACTCCTTTCCACCATCATTTAGAACTGGGTGGCCTTTCTGGCAATGGGCAAAACTGGTCAGAATGGAAAGTGGATGCCTTTATGTGGAGCATTGCCTTGGTGACAAGTGTCGTGACTCTAGTCCTTCTCTACCTATAAAACGACGGTGGGCTTGCCCATCGTTTTTTTGCTGACTCAGAGAGACTTCGCTGGTTAGGAAAAATGACCCATAAGAGAGGCAAGAAGACAGCTTTTCTGATATAATAATAGAGATCATGAAAGGAACTGAGAAAATGAAATTTACAGAGTTTAATTTTAAGCCCTATATTCAAGAGGCACTGAAAGAAATCAATTTTAGAGAAGCAACCGAAGTACAGGAAAAACTAATTCCGATTGTCCTAGCTGGAAATGATTTGGTAGGAGAGTCAAAGACAGGTTCTGGGAAAACCCATACTTTCCTCTTGCCGATTTTTCAAACCTTAAATGAAGACAGCCAACAAGTAGAAGCGGTCATCACGGCTCCTAGTCGGGAGTTGGCGACGCAAATTTACCAAGCTGCTCGTCAAATCGCTAGTCATTCTGAAAAAGAGATTCGGATTGTAAATTATGTTGGAGGAACGGATAAAAGCCGTCAGATTGAAAAACTGCAGGTCAAACAACCACATATCGTGATTGGAACTCCAGGCCGGATTTATGATCTGGTTGCATCGGGTGATCTGGCTATTCATAAGGCCCATACTTTTGTGGTGGATGAGGCAGATATGACACTGGACATGGGATTCTTGTCTACTGTGGATAAGATTGCTTCAAGTCTTCCGCAACAACTGCAATTTTTAGTTTTTTCAGCCACCATTCCGCAAAAATTGCAGCCTTTCTTGAAAAAATATCTCTCAAACCCAGTCATGGAGCAAATTAAGACTAAGACGGTGATTTCAGATACCATCGATAATTGGCTGGTTTCCACCAAGGGTCGGGATAAAAATGAGCAAATTTACCAATTGACCAAGACCTTGCAACCTTATTTGGCCATGATTTTCGTTAATACCAAAACGAGAGCAGATGATCTCCATGCCTATTTAGTGGCTCAGGGATTGAAAGTGGCGAAGATTCACGGAGATATCCCACCACGTGAACGGAAACGGATCATGAATCAGGTTAAAAATCTAGATTTTGAGTATATTGTGGCCACAGATTTAGCGGCTCGTGGAATTGATATCGAAGGGGTGAGTCATGTCATCAACGATGCTATTCCACAAGATCTTTCCTTCTTTGTTCACCGTGTTGGCCGGACAGGGCGCAATGGTCTACCAGGTGTCGCTATTACTCTTTATCAACCGAGTGATGATTCAGATATCCGTGAACTAGAAAAAATGGGAATTCGTTTCGTACCTAAAGTCTTGAAAAATGGGGTTATTGAAGATACTTATGATCGGGACAGACGGGCCAATCGTGAGAAAAAGCAAGAGAAACTCGACATCGAAATGATTGGTCTGGTGAAGAAGAAAAAGAAAAAAATCAAACCAGGCTACAAGAAAAAAATCAAATGGGCAGTTGATGAAAAGCGGAGAAAAGCTAAGCGAGCTGAAAACCGTGCGCGTGGTCGGGCCGAACGAAAGGCCAAACGTCAAACTTTCTAACCCCTTCTTTCAAATGTTCAGAAGAAAACATAGATTTTCTTTATGAACTCCATAAAGAAAAACTATTAGGAACTTGTCTAAAATTATGATAGACTAAATTTGAGTAGTCTATCATTTTTCTATTTCTGTAGCAATTTTTGGAATTCCGATAGTGAATGTGATAGAATGTTTATGTTCGAGAAAGGAAGTAACAAAAATGTTTACAACTAATCTTTTAACTGCCAACTGGTATGCTGACTTTTTAAAACACGTTCCAGATAGCAAGCTGTTTAGTTTGAGAGCCGTATTGGATGCATTTCCGGCTGTCATAGGGAAATTGCCTGTGACGATTTTATTAGCCCTAGGAGGCGCATTTTTTGGGATTATTTTTGCCATGATTTTTGCTCTGGTCAAAATTAATCGTGTACGAATTCTTTACCCGATTCAAGCTGTTTTTGTCAGTTTTTTACGGGGGACTCCTTTGTTGGTTCAGTTGATGTTGACCTATTATGGGATTCCTCTTATTTTAAAAGCGATCAATCAGTCTTATGGAACAGCTTTTAATATTAATGCCATTCCAGCTGAGTTATTTGCAATTGTGGCTCTTGCCTTTAATGAGGCGGCTTATGCGAGTGAGACCATCCGAGCAGCCATTTTATCAGTGGATCCTGGTGAAATTGAGGCAGCGCGTAGTCTTGGGATGACCAACCGTCAAGTTTATCGCCGGATTATTATTCCCAATGCAGCAGTCGTTGCAACTCCTACTTTAATCAACTCTCTCATCGGCTTAACCAAGGGAACCTCGCTAGCCTTTAGTGCCAGTGTGGTTGAAATTTTTGCCCAAGCACGGATTATTGGGGGGAGCGATTTGAAGTACTTTGAACGCTTTATCACGGTATCGATTGTTTACTGGATTGTGAACATTCTCATTGAAATACTAGGCCGTCACATTGAACGTCGACTGGATATTGAGACTCCCGTAGCAATTGATTTACCAGATCAGGAGGTCCGTATCTAATGATTTATATTTCAGAATTATCAAAGACATTTTCAGGTCAAAAGGTTTTAAATAATCTAAGTTTGGAAATTCAAAAAGGGGAAGTCGTGGCCCTAATCGGGTCTTCAGGAGCTGGTAAATCTACCTTCTTACGCAGTTTAAACTATTTGGAAGCACCAGATAGCGGTAGAATTAAGATTGAGGATTTCGAAGTTGATTTTGAACACATTAGCCAAGATCAAATCTTAACCTTAAGAAGAAAATTGGCCATGGTGTTCCAGCAGTTTAATTTGTTTGGTAGAAAAACAGCTCTCGAAAATGTGAAAGAAGGGCTCATTGTTGTGAAGGGCTTATCCGATCAAGAAGCAACGAAAATTGCTCGAGAAGAACTAGCAAAAGTCGGTTTATCGGATCGTGAAAATCACTATCCTCGTCACCTCTCAGGTGGACAAAAACAACGGGTGGCTTTGGCCCGTGCTTTGGCCATGAAACCAGAAGTTCTTTTGCTGGATGAACCGACTTCAGCCTTGGATCCAGAATTGGTTGGAGAAGTTGAAAAATCCATTGCCAATGCTGCAAAATCAGGACAAACCATGGTACTGGTCAGCCATGATATGTCTTTTGTAGCGCAAGTAGCAGATAAGGTCCTATTTTTGGATAAAGGACGGATTATTGAATCTGGAACACCAGAGGAAATCATGCAACATCCAAAAGAAGAACGGACAAAAGAATTCTTTGCTAGTTACAAACGGACCTATGTTTGATATAATAGAGGAGAGGTAAGACTCAGCTGGCGATGCTAGCTGGGTTTGTTTTCTGAAAATGTAAAAATATTTGGAGTCGTGATGTTAAATAAATTATTGTCCTTATATTTACAAAGTTTAGTGACGACAACGATTTTAGTTGGGATCGCTTCTTGTATTTGGATTGGCTACCGTGCCCTTAAGAAGAAAGATAAAACAGCCAAGCAACGACAAGCCCATTTGTATGATATCCTCTTAATTGATATCATGACGATTCCTATTTTAACCTTTGCGGTCATAGGGATTTTGTTTATCTTTCAAGCACGATAATTGCAAAAAGACCGTGTTAGAATTATAATGGTTACAACAAAACAGAAAGAGGTTTAGTATGTTTGATACAGTGATTATTGGAGCAGGTCCTGCAGGGATGACTGCTGCCCTTTATGCAGCACGAAGCAATTTAAAGGTCGCATTGATTGAGAGAGGAATTCCAGGTGGTCAAATGAACAATACGTCTGACATCGAAAACTATCCTGGCTATGCGAATATTAGTGGCCCAGATTTGGCTGAAAAAATGTTTGAGCCTTTAGAAAATCTTGGCGTGGAACATTTGTTTGGTCAGGTAGAGCGCGTCGAAGACCTCGGAGTAACCAAAAAGATTGTCACAGATGATGGGGAATTTGAAGCTAAAACCGTGGTGATTGCAACAGGGTCTAACCACCGTTCATTGAATGTCCCTGGTGAAGAGGAGCTGAATAGTAGAGGGGTTTCCTACTGTGCTGTTTGTGATGGAGCTTTCTTTAGAGATGAGGATCTCTTGGTCGTTGGTGGCGGCGATTCTGCGGTAGAAGAAGCTGTCTTTTTGACTCAGTTTGCAAAAACAGTGACGATTGCTCACCGAAGAGACCAGCTTCGTGCCCAAAAAGTTCTTCAAGATCGTGCCTTTGCTAATGATAAAATTCACTTTGCTTGGAATACGGTTGTTGAAGAAATTAAGGGTGAACAAAAAGTAACGTCTGTCCTTTTAAAAGATGTGAAGACAGGAGAGGTTAGAGAGCAAGCCTTCGGTGGTGTCTTTATCTATGTCGGTTTAGATCCTGTCAGTGATTTTGCGACAGAACTTGGTATTTTAGATGAAAATGGCTGGGTGATCACGGATGATCATATGAGAACCACAGTCCCAGGTATTTTTGCGGTTGGCGATGTTCGTCAAAAAGATCTACGTCAAGTGACGACAGCCGTCGGAGACGGTGCGATTGCTGGCCAAGAAGTTTATAAATATATCACAGAAAACTTTTAATCCAAAAAAATCTGAGCTTCCTGTCTCAGATTTTTTTCATGCTTTCCTTTCAGTATTCAATAGGGCTGAAATATGCTATAATGGTACTAATTTTATGGTAGGAATTCATAGAACAAATCTATAAAAAAGAGGTATACATATGTATCCAGATGACAGTTTAACTTTGCATACTGATTTATACCAAATCAATATGATGCAGGTCTATTTTGATCAAGGTATCCACAATAAACATGCCGTATTTGAAGTCTATTTTCGTCAACAGCCTTTTAAAAACGGCTACGCAGTATTTGCTGGCTTAGAGAGAATTGTGAGATACTTGGAAAACTTGAGTTTTTCTGAGAGCGATATTGCCTATTTAGAGTCACTTGGTTATCATGGGGCCTTCTTGGAATATCTCCGTGATCTCAAGCTGGAACTGACGGTACGCTCGGCTCAAGAAGGAGACTTAGTCTTTGCCAACGAACCAATTGTTCAGGTAGAGGGCCCTCTAGCCCAGTGTCAATTGGTGGAAACAGCTCTCTTGAATATCGTCAACTTTCAAACCTTGATTGCCACAAAAGCTGCTCGTATTCGTTCAGTCATTGAAGATGAGCCTTTGATGGAATTTGGAACCCGTCGTGCGCAAGAAATGGATGCGGCCATTTGGGGAACTCGTGCGGCAGTCATCGGAGGTGCCAATGGAACTAGTAATGTACGTGCAGGTAAGCTCTTTGGAATCCCAGTTTTAGGAACTCATGCCCATTCTCTTGTACAGGTTTATGGAAATGACTACCAGGCCTTTAGG
Source organism: Streptococcus sp. SP1 (assembly GCF_030440005.1). Taxonomy (NCBI): domain Bacteria; kingdom Bacillati; phylum Bacillota; class Bacilli; order Lactobacillales; family Streptococcaceae; genus Streptococcus; species Streptococcus sp. SP1. The sequence goes on along the minus strand of NZ_JAQFJJ010000011.1, from coordinate 33,414 downwards.
GCTTATGCGGAAACCCATAAAGATTGTGTTTTCCTCGTCGATACTTATGATACCCTGCGTATTGGGGTCCCTGCTGCTATTCAGGTAGCGCGTGAAATGGGAGATAAAATCAATTTCCTAGGCGTCCGGATTGACTCAGGAGATATTGCCTATATTTCTAAAAAGGTCCGCCAGCAATTAGATGAGGCTGGGTTTACAAATGCTAAAATCTACGCTTCTAATGACTTGGATGAAAATACCATCCTCAACTTAAAAATGCAAAAAGCAAAAATTGATGTTTGGGGTGTAGGAACCAAGTTAATTACAGCTTACGATCAACCAGCGCTTGGAGCGGTATACAAAATTGTTTCTGTTGAAAATGATAAAGGAGAGATGATCAATACCATCAAGCTTTCCAATAATGCCGAGAAAGTTTCTACTCCAGGTAAAAAGCAAGTCTGGCGGATTACGAGCCGTGAAAAAGGTAAGTCAGAAGGAGACTACATCACTTATGATGGAGTAGATGTTTCACAACTGACAGAACTTAAAATGTTCCATCCAACTTATACCTACATTAATAAAACAGTTCGAAACTTTGAGGCCATTCCTCTTTTAGTGGATATTTTTAAAGAGGGTCAATTGGTTTATCAATTGCCAACATTATCAGAAATTCAAGAATATGCTCGTAAAAATTACGATCAATTATGGGATGAATACAAGCGTGTCCTCAATCCACAGCATTACCCAGTTGACTTGGCCAAAGATATTTGGCAGGATAAGATGGATCTGATCGAGGAAATGCGTAATAAGGCCAATGGAGAAGGAGAAGCAAAATGAGTTTGCAAGAAGAGATTATCCAACAATTGGGTGTCAAGCCTAGCATTGATCCTCAGGAAGAGATTCGCCGCTCGGTTGATTTCTTAAAAAGATATCTAAAGAAGCATCCCTTCTTGAAAACATTTGTATTAGGGATCTCAGGAGGACAAGATTCAACTCTTGCTGGACGATTAGCTCAATTGGCCATGGAAGAAATGCGCGCAGAAACAGGAGATGCCTCCTATCAATTTATTGCCGTTCGTCTTCCTTATGGGGTACAGGCAGATGAAGCAGATGCACAAAAAGCATTGGCCTTTATCCAGCCGGATGTTAGCCTGGTTGTGAATATCAAGGAGTCTGCTGACGAAATGGTACGAGCAGTAGAAGCGACTGGAACAGAGGTTTCTGATTTTAACAAAGGCAATATTAAGGCTCGCAGTCGTATGATTGCTCAATATGTTCTAGCTGGAGCACGTAGCGGTGCGGTGATTGGGACGGACCATGCTGCAGAAAATATTACTGGTTTCTTCACAAAATTTGGAGATGGTGGTGCAGATATTTTGCCCCTTTTCCGTTTGAATAAACGCCAAGGAAAACAATTGCTTAAGGCCTTAGGAGCCGATCCTGCTCTTTATGAGAAAATCCCAACAGCAGATTTGGAAGAAGAAAAACCAGGAATAGCAGATGAAGTAGCGCTGGGTGTCACCTATAATGAAATCGATGATTACCTAGAAGGCAAACAAGTGAGCCCAGAAGCTCAAGCCACTATTGAAAAATGGTGGTACAAAGGCCAACACAAACGCCACTTGCCAATCACAGTATTTGATCATTTCTGGGAGTAAAAAGGTCCAGTGGACCTTTTTAGCCCGAGTCTTAAAATAGGAAAACGAGGTAGAAATCGGTAACTCGTAGAATTCAATTTCGTAGTCTTCTCACCATACAATATTGTGAAAAGCATCAAAAAGAAGGGCGGTTTCATCCGTCCTTTTCTTCTAGATTAAAGTAACCAACTTGCAAAGTTCAAGTTGCATAAAAAAATGAAGGGAGACAATCTATGAATCATCTTGGAAGTCTTGTCATAGAGACAGAGCATTTATACTTGAGGCCTTTCGTTTTGGAGGATGCACCAGCGATGTTTGAAAATTGGGCTTCTGATCCTGAAACCCTGAACTATGTCACCTGGGATGCCCATGCATCTACTGAGAGAACCAGAGAATCGATCAAAAGATGGATCGAACAGTATCTTAAACCAGATACTTATAAATGGGCGCTTTGTTTGAAAACATCACTGGATCAGGTAATTGGAGATATTAGTGTGGTTTCTCAAGACCAGGAAAGTCAATCATGCGAGCTAGGTTATATCCTTGGCAAGAAATTCTGGGGGCGGGGATTCATGACAGAAGCCGTCATAGCTGTTTTGGATTTCTTATTGAACAAAGTCGGATTTAAAGAAATCAAAGCCACTTATGTCAGTTTAAATCCTGCTTCAGGGAAAGTCATGGAAAAGGCAGGAATGCAGTATGTAGAAACCATCCCTCATGCCATTCAACGCAAAGGATATTGCGGGGATAAAATCATCTATTCTAAACAGAATCCCTCTCTATAGGGTGATTTTTACTTGAAGATTCTGCTCAAAGGATTATAATAGTAAATAATGAAAAAAGGAGATTGCTATGTCAGAATTAACGAAAGAATTTACAGACCAGCTTTATGCTAATTATGAAGCAAATGTGAAATATGCGGCTCTTGAAAATGCTGTTACCCACAATGGGATCCATGCATCGCTTGAAACGCGCAAGAGTGCAGTAGAAAATACACCAGTTTTTTCACTTGATTTGACCAAGGATAAGGTGACAAACCAAAAAGCATCTGGACGTTGTTGGATGTTTGCGGCTTTAAATACCTTCCGTCACAAGATGATTTCAAGCTTCCAATTGGAGGATTTTGAATTGTCTCAAGCACATACTTTCTTTTGGGATAAGTATGAAAAATCAAACTGGTTTTTGGAGCAAGTGATTGCTACAGCAGATCAAGAATTGACCAGCCGTAAGGTGGCTTTTCTCCTACAAACCCCACAACAAGATGGTGGTCAATGGGATATGGTGGTATCCCTCTTTGAGAAATACGGAGTGGTTCCAAAATCAGTTTATCCGGAATCGATTTCTTCAAGTAATAGCCGGGAATTGAACACCTACCTCAATAAACTCTTGCGTCAAGATGCGCAAATCTTGCGTGACTTGATTCACTCAGGCGCAGATAGTGAGGCAGTTGCGAGCAAGAAACAAGCGTTGTTGCAAGAAATCTTTAACTTCTTGGCTATGTCTTTAGGATTGCCTCCGCGTGAATTTGACTTTTCATACCGTGATAAGGACAACCAATTCCATACCGAAAGTGGCTTAACTCCACAAAGCTTCTACAAAAAATATGTAGACCTTCAATTAGACGATTACGTCTCCATTATCAATGCCCCAACTACAGATAAGCCATATGGAAAATCTTACACCGTAGATATGCTGGGCAATGTGGTTGGTAGCCGTCCAGTCCGCTACCTAAATGTTCCAATGGATCGATTGAAAGAATTAGCTATTGCTCAAATGAAAGCAGGAGAAACTGTCTGGTTTGGTTCAGATGTAGGCCAAGTCAGCAACCGTAAAGCCGGAATCCTGGCAACAGATGTCTACGATTTTGAAGCAGGCATGGACATTCATTTGACACAAGACAAGGCGGGTCGCTTGGACTATGCAGAAAGTCTCATGACACACGCTATGGTCTTGACAGGGGTTGATTTAGACGAAGCAGGTCAGCCTCGTAAATGGAAGGTTGAAAATTCATGGGGAGACAAGGTCGGTACAGATGGTTACTTTGTGGCTTCTGATGCTTGGATGGATGAATATACCTATCAAATCGTGGTTCGTAAAGAATTCCTAACAGCAGACGAATTAGCAGCCTATGAAGCAGAACCAATTGTCCTAGCACCGTGGGATCCAATGGGAGCTTTAGCAAAATAATGATATAGAAAAGAGCCGAAAGGCTCTTTTCAGATTGAAGACAAAATATCTTAAAAACTTTCCTTAGGTGAGTACGGACGTCAGCGAACTTCTTTAAAGTTCCATGACTAATTATTGAGTCTAAGGTCTCAATAATTCCGAGTGCCTGAAACAATAACGTTTCAAGCACTTTTCTCACAGCGGAAAGTTTCAGTATTTTCTTAAATCGATTTAAATATTGGAACTCAATTTTGTTTTTTGCAGAATCACTTAACTTATTTTGCTTTAAAATAGTTTGTCTACATTCTAATAAGAGCCGAAAGGCTCTTTTTTTTATATACTCAAAAATAAAAAAGCTGGGAAGTCTAACTAAATAAATCAGATTTTATTCGTTCTGGTTTTTTAACCATTGTTTTAAAAAAAGCCGGGCAAAAGCCCGACTTCTCCATTCTATTATTCGTTATGATTGTTAGAGTCTTGCGAAGAAGGCTCAGATGGTTTAGATTGATTTTCTTCGTTCGAAGAGCTAGACGATGGTTCTTCATACGAATACTGATCAGTGGAATAACTTGGCTCATAGTAGTAGTTATTGTAGTTGTTCTTACCATTGTTTAAGTAGAGATAAGAACCACTTCGATACAGTCCACTTGGTTGCGTCCAATCCGTATGACCAGAGTTATTATTATTAGCAAGATAGAGCATCATTTGACGGTAGACATCCGTTGCGACCTGTATTCCATTATCCAATACTGGTGTAAAGCGATTGGAATAACCTGTCCATACTGCCATGGCATATTCAGGAGTGTAGCCTACAAACAATTCATCCGGTGTTACAATATTTGAATAAGCATTTTTTGTCAATTTACCGATTTCGTTATCAGCATAGTTTGATGTACCTGTCTTACCAGCTTGGTAGATTCCCGAAATGGCAGCATTTGTACCGGAACCAGACAAGAGAACTGTCTTCATCATATCTGTCATCATGTAGGCAGTTGTTGCTTTCATTGCACGAGTTCCTTCGGACTCAAATTCCTTGGTTGTGCCATCACTAAAGACAACCCGACTAACATAGGATGGTTTGTAATAGGTACCGCCATTGGCAAAAGCAGCATAGGCAGCTGCCATTTTCTCACTGCTGGCTCCGTATTTGTTGCTAGAATCGCTAGTGTTACTCGAGATAGCGTTGGCGTAAACCATTTCTGGGTAATCGATCCCTAATCCATTGAGGAATTTCTTAGCTTTTTTAAGGCCAACTTTTTCAAGTGCTTTGACCGCAGGAACGTTACGAGATTGTTGGATCGCATAGGTCATGGTAATGCTACCATAGTAAGAACGGTCCCAGTTGTAAACCGGTGTTGATGAATGAGGGAAATTGTATGGCGCATCTGTGATCGTAGCGGCAGTAGAAGTGTATTCCTCATGCTCGAGAGCAGGTGCATAGTCTGAAATCGGCTTCATAGTTGATCCCCAATCGCGATTAGTTTCAACCGCTTGGTTGGTACCAAAGGAAACATTGCTAGATTGGTGACGAGAACCGAGTTGGGCAACAACTTTACCAGTATTGACATCGATAACTGTTGAAGCTACTTGTAATTCATCATCCGGGTAGTTGACATATTCATCTGTGTTGTAGATATCCCAAAGTTTCTTTTGCGCTTCGGTGTCAACATTTGTATAAACATCCATCCCAGTTGTGAGCAAATTGTAACCTGTTTCTTCTTCAACTTGCTCAATAACTTCTTTCAGATAGTTATCCATATAGGCTGGGTAACTGCTTGAAGAACTAAGACTTTGCAGACCATCTGTAACAGGTGTATTGACTGCCGCTTCGTATTGTTTGTTAGAAATGGTCTTCATCTCAAGCATTTCTTTTAATACTAAGTTTCGGCGTTGTTGTGCTGCTTCAGGGTGGGAGTATGGATCGTATTGATTTGGTGCTTGGGGCATCCCCGCAAGGAGTGCCAATTGAGGGAGCGAAAGATCTTTTAGATCTTTCCCGTAGTAACTTTTTGCAGCGGTCTGCATTCCGTAGTTCCCATTCGCCATAAATACTTTATTGACGTAATAGGTCAAGATTTCTTGTTTGGTTGCTTTCTTTTCCAGTTGAGTTGCCAACCAAGCTTCTTGGATCTTACGAGAGAGGGTACGGTCAGAGGCCGATGTGGAGAAATAAGTTAATTTAATCAATTGTTGCGTCAAGGTTGAACCACCTTGACTTCCTCCTCGCAAGTTGTGAAGGAAGGAACCGCCGATCCGAATAATATCGACCCCACGGTGATTGAAGAAACGGTGGTCTTCAATCGCTACGATAGCATTGACCAAATCAGTAGGGATTTCATTAGTGGAAACATTGATTCGTTTCTCAGCTCCCAAGTCTGCAATTAAGTTATTTTGGTTGTCATAGATCTTACTTGATGTTGTTGCAACCAAATCTTTTTCAGATAAGGTTGGGGCCTTCATTGCATAATATCCAAATATCAGTCCACCAAGGACGAATAAAAGTAAAAAGAATGAAATGGCTGCGATGGCAACATATTTCAACCACTGAATGACTGTTTGTTTATTCATTTAAATACCGCCTAGAAGTTTCTGTTCGATAATATCAAGATAAGGAACGCTTGGTAGTCGATTCTTATCCACTAGAAAGCCATGCTCCTGAATATAGGAGATGGGCATAGACTTACTGCCGTGATCAATGTTGTAAAAGCGAATTAATGCAGGAGCAGGGAGTAAGTAGGTATCGTTAAGTTTTGCAAAATGTAATAGAACGAAACAGATACCGCCTTGCAGGACAACCGCTTCCATATGATCGATCTGATGTTGATGGAAATTTTTCATCGGCATAGACTGCTTTTGCTGTGTCTCCTTAGCTTCAAAATCGATATAGCGTCCCTTGTATACTCCAGAATAGTCCGTCGTTGAGGCTTGTCTAAAGTATGCTTCAACAATCTTTGCACGACTGCGTCGTGGATAATCCACTTTCACGATTTGAATTGGAGTTGGTTTCTTGTGAATGACCGCCAGGCCTCGAGAAAGATAATATTGATTACTTTCGTTGATCATTTTTTCAAATGTCATACCACGATTCGCAAAATCGATCGGATGCTTCCTTTGAGTAGAGACCGTGTTTTTGGGGGCTACTTTATGTGGATAGTTGACCATAGTTCTCCTTATTGGTACAATTACATCACTCTATTATATCATAAATTAGAATAATGAGGAAAAAATGAATACCATACTTGTTGCGGGTTATAAAAATTTTGATGTGGGAGTCTTTTCTAACAAAGACCCTCGGTTGACCATTATTAAAAAAGCCATTGAAAGGGACCTTCGACGTTTGTTTGAAGAAGGAGTGAAATGGCTGGTTTTTTCTGGTAATTTGGGATTTGAGGCTTGGGTACTAGAAGTTGCCTTTCAATTAAAAAAGGATTACGATTTTCAAATGGCGACGATCTTCTTGTTTGAGAATGTTGGTGAAAATTGGAATGAAGCCAATCAGGAAATTTTAGCACGTTTCAAACAGGTAGATTTTGTGAAATATGCCTATCCTCATTATGTTAGTACTGGACAATTGAAGGAATACAATCAATTTTTGTTGGGGAATGTAGAAGGAGCTTATATTTTTTATGATCCTGAAAACGAAACAAAATTAAACTATCTTTATAGAATGATGTTAGAGAAAGAAACATTTTATGTCAAAAGATTGAGTTTTGATGACTTGAATGATTTTGCTGAAAATTTTTACGAAAACTAAGTGTTATACCTTGATTTTTCTCACCATTTTTTTATATAATTGAATTGATAAACTAGATTGGAGAGAGTGATGGCAAGTATTATTTTTACCGCGAAAGATATTTTTGATCAAGATTTTAAAAGAGAAGTCCGCGGATACAGTAAAGATGAAGTAAATGAATTTTTAGATGATGTCATAAAAGACTACGAGACATATGCGGCACTAGTGAAGGAATTACGTGAAGAAAATACTCGCCTTCGTGAAGAAATTGCTAAGAAATCACAGGCTGCACCACAAGAGACTCCAATTGCTAGCACAGCAACACAAGAATTTCCACAGGTGACAACAGCTACAAACTTTGATATTTTGAAACGACTAAATCGTTTAGAAAAAGAAGTTTTTGGGAAACAAATCGTAGATCGAGATTTCTAATTTTTGAAATCATGCAATTTTTGGATAATCGCGTGAGAGATTCTTCCCTCATGAGGAAAGTCCATGCTAGCACAGGCTGTGATGCCTGTAGTGTTTGTGCTAGGTGAATACATAAGCCTAGGGACTTGATGTTCAAGTTACGGCGGGTGAAAGAGCTAAGTCTTTGGATAGGTTCTAGTAACTCTGAAAGTGCCACAGTGACGTAGTTTTTAGGGAAACCTAAAAAGTGGAACGCGGTAAACCCCTCAAGCTAGCAACCCAAACTTTGGTCGGGGCATGGAATACGTGGAAACGAACATAGTATTCTGACTGGAAACAGTAGACAGATGATTATCGAAGGAAATGGTACCTAGTCATTTCTGGAACAAAACATGGCTTATAGAAAATTGCATATAGGTTGGTGAGGTGGAGAGAGATCTCAACCTCCTTTTTTAAAGTGATAGGAATAATATGAAAAAACATTTTGAATTGATCGCAACAGCAGCTGCTGGTTTAGAAGCAGTAGTAGGACGGGAATTAAGAAATCTTGGTTACGATTGCCAGGTTGAAAATGGACGGGTACGGTTTCAAGGTGATTCTCGGACAATCATTGAGACGAATCTCTGGTTGCGTGCGGCTGATAGAGTAAAGATAGTTGTTGGTAGTTTTCCAGCTAAAACTTTTGAAGAACTCTTTCAAGGTGTCTTTGCTTTGGATTGGGAAAATTATTTGCCTTTGGGTGCACGTTTTCCTATTTCAAAGGCTAAATGTGTTAAATCAAAACTTCATAATGAACCTAGCGTTCAGGCAATCTCGAAAAAAGCAGTTGTTAAAAAGTTACAAAGACATTATGCTCGACCAGAAGGGGTTCCCTTGATAGAAAATGGGGCAGAGTTCAAGATCGAAGTATCGATTCTCAAAGATCAAGCTACCGTTTTGATTGATACTACAGGCAGTAGCCTCTTCAAGCGTGGTTATCGGACTGAAAAAGGTGGTGCACCAATCAAGGAAAATATGGCAGCTGCTATCCTTCAGTTGTCAAACTGGTACCCAGATAAGCCTTTAATTGATCCAACATGTGGTTCGGGTACTTTTTGTATTGAGGCAGCGATGATTGCACGCAACATGGCGCCAGGTTTAAGACGTACCTTCTCTTTTGAGGAGTGGAATTGGGTTGACGATCGTCTGATACAAGAAGTTCGTACAGAAGCCAGTAAAAAAATCAATCGAGACCTGGTTTTGGATATTATGGGGACAGATATTGATGCGCGAATGATTGATATTGCTAAAGAGAACGCACGAAAAGCAGGTGTTAGCAGTGATATCACTTTTAAACAAATGCGTGTTCAGGATCTTCGTTCGGACAAGATCAATGGGGTCATTATTTCTAATCCTCCATATGGGGAGCGATTATCCGATGATGTAGGTGTGACTAAGTTGTATGCTGAAATGGGACAAGTATTTGCTCCTCTCAAAACCTGGAGTAAATTTATCCTAACCAGTGATGAAAGTTTTGAATCTAAATACGGTAGTAAAGCAGATAAAAAAAGAAAACTTTATAATGGGACTCTGAAAGTTGATCTCTACCAATATTTTGGAGAACGTGTAAAACGGCAGATAAAGGCATAGAAAGGATTCTTATGACAGAGAAGGACAAGAAAGCATTAGAGCAAGAAACGGAATCGATTTTAGATTTTGAAGATGCCAAAGAGATGACGATCGGGCAGGCCAATCGAAAGGCAGAAGAAATCGAAGCAGGTGTGACAGAAGGTGATAATGTCTTAGATAAATACATCAAACAACACCGAGCGGAAATCGAAGCGGATAAATATGATACAAAGATGTTGGCCAAAGAAGAATTGGAGAAAGCTGAAGAGTTGGCAGCTTCAGAAACAGTTGCGGAAGTGGCTGAAGCAGTGGAGGCACCGGAAGTAACGGAAACGGTCTTGGAACAAAGACCTGAAATGGATGCTATCTCAACAGAGTTACCAGCTAAGATTAAATTTGGCCCTACATCAACCGAACCAATTGAAGAAGCAGAGGAGCTTCCTGAGGAAATTCCAAGCAATGCGGGTAAACGAATCAAAACGGTTCTATACTCTGTATTAGGTCTTGCGATTGTCGGTTCGGCCATTTTTGTGACCTATAACTGGATGCATAGTCGTGGAACATCTGGTGGTACTACAGTTGTATCGTCTTCATCTAGCAAGTCATCTTCTACTTCTAAATCAAGTAGCAGTGAAACACAAGCTCAAAAACTAGAAGAGTTTACCAAAGCCTATGATGCCTTTTTTGTAGATAAATCAAAAAGTGGTCTTAAAAATGATAAATTCGGAGACTTGGAAAATCTGAAGAAACTGCTGGACAAATTAGAAGGAAGCAGTGATTATAATACGGCTAAAACAAAATATGAAGACCTTGTGAAGCAAGTTTCTGCCATTCAAAAAGTGAATTCTCAATTTAGTTCCCCTGTCATCAAAGATGGAGTTCTTGATGCAAATGCCAAAGCAAAAAGTGATGCGACCTTTGCAGAAACAAAGACAGGCAATGAAAAATTAGATAGCTTATTGAATGAGGCAGTAGCGCAGGGACGTTCACAACAGGTTGCGACACCAGCCCCAGTGACAGGAACAGGTGGTACAGAAGCTTCGAATGCAACTCCAGCTCCAGCTGTAAATGCTACTACAAGTGGTGCAGGAACTGCAAGTCCAGGTTATTCAGGCTATGGTCTTCCAAGCGATGGTGTTCCACTACAGCGGAACTTGAGTCGTGTGCCGTATAACCAAGCAGCTATCAATGATGTCAATAATCCGGCTTGGGTATTTGGTGATGGTATCCTTGAAAAAGTATTGAACATTGCTCGTAAACGTGGACATATCACTGGCAATCAATACATTTTAGAGCGTGTCAATATCATTAACGGTAATGGCTATTACAACCTCTTTAAACCAGATGGAACCTATCTCTTTAGTATCAATGCTAAGACTGGTTATTTTGTAGGGAACGGGAAAGGTCATTCAGATGCTCTGGATTATTAATGTATGAGTAGATATACCATTTTGGGGAAAGATTACAATAGAAAAGAGAGTGGGACAGAAATCGGTAATTCGTTAGAATTCGATTTCTGTCCCACCTCCGCACAGTTGAGTAGGGCTGTAAAAGCTAATGAAATCAGTGTAGTAGAGCCCACTCAACCACTGCGTCTTGCTCGACAATCCAAAAATAATTGAGAGGCTAGGACTTTTGTCCCAGCCTCTTTTCTGAGTATTAAACAAGATGGCGTTCAAATGGATCATCAGAGATTCCTTGATCTAGAATCAAGCGACACCATTCTTTAGCTGAGAAGAGACTGTGATCCTTGTAATTTCCACAAGACTCAATGGTTGTACCTGGAACGTTCTCCCAAGTACTGACAGATGCAATTTCTTCTAAAGAATCTTTGATCACTTTAGCAATTTCAGTACTAGAATGTTGCCCCCACATGATCATATGAAAACCGGTGCGACAACCAAATGGTGAACAATCAATCATACCATCGATGCGTTTGCGAATAAGCATTGCAAGGAGGTGCTCGATCGTGTGGAGCCCTGCAGTTGGAATCGCATTTTCATTGGGTTGCACTAAGCGAATATCAAAGTTGGAGATGATGTCTCCTTTGGGTCCAGTTTCCTCACCAATCAAGCGTACATAGGGAGCCTTCACAGCTGTGTGGTCCAATTCAAAACTTTCAACAATTACTTCTTTTGTCATACTCTATTCCTTCTTTGTTTTTCTTGATTATAGCATAAAAAGCAATTTCAACAAAGTAGAAATAGATGAATTTTTCTGAGCAGTTTTTAAAGAATAAGAGGGTTGGAATTAGAAGAAAGAAACCAGAATTTAGCAAAAATATAATAGGTTAATCTTGTTTTTTTAGATTGTTAAATTTAGTAATTTATGGTAAAATGTAAAAGAATTTTTAATTCAACTAATTAAATAGATTTGGGGTAAAAGCATGAATTTTGTTATTACAGGTGTTTTTGCCGCGGTCATTGGTTTAGTCATTGGATATGTGGGAACTGCACTTAAAATGAAAGCTTCAAAAGAAGCTGCGGAACTCACCCTTTTGAATGCTGAACAAGAAGCAACGAATTTACGTGGACAGGCTGAACGTGAAGCCGATTTAATTTTAAAAGAGGCGAAGCATGAGTCAAGTTCACTTAAAAAAGAAGCACTTTTGGAGGCAAAGGAAGAAGCCAGAAAATATCGTGAAGAGGTCGATGCTGAGTTTAAGTCAGAACGACAAGAATTGAAGCAATTAGAAAGCCGTTTGGCAGAACGTGCTAGCAATCTTGATCGTAAAGACGACATTTTAACAAGCAAAGAACAGTCTCTTGAACACAAAGAGCAAAGTCTTACAGATAGAACTAAACACATTGATACGCGTGAACAACAGCTGGAAGAGCTTGAACACAAGAAAGTAGAGGAACTGGAACGTGTCGCTGCTCTAAGTCAAGGAGAAGCGCGTGACATTATTTTGAATCAGACGGAAGAGCAACTTTCAAAAGAAATTGCCTCACGGATTCGTGATGCTGAATTGGAAGTGAAAGAACGTTCTGATAAAATCGCAAAAGACATTCTTGTCCAAGCCATGCAGCGAATGGCGGGTGATTTTGTTGCTGAGCAAACAAATTCAACGGTTCATTTGCCAGACGATAGTATGAAGGGTCGGATTATCGGTCGTGAAGGGCGCAATATTCGTACCTTTGAGAGCTTGACGGGTGTCGATGTGATTATCGATGATACGCCAGAGGTGGTGACCTTGTCAGGGTTTGATCCGATTCGTCGTGAAATTGCCCGTATGACAATGGAGAGCCTTCTCAAAGATGGTAGGATCCATCCAGCTCGTATTGAAGAGCTGGTTGAGAAGAATCGTCAGGAAATTGACAACCGGATTCGTGAATACGGTGAGGCGGCTGCCTATGAAATTGGTGCGCCAAACCTCCATCCAGATTTGATGAAAATCATGGGACGGTTGCAATTCCGTACATCTTATGGTCAAAACGTTTTGCGTCACTCCATTGAAGTTGCCAAACTTTCTGGTATTATTGCCAGTGAGTTGGGTGAAAATGCTACTTTGGCACGACGTGCAGGGTTCTTGCATGATATCGGTAAAGCGATTGACCGTGAAGTGGAAGGAAGTCACGTTGAGATTGGGACAGAATTGGCACGTAAGTATAAAGAACACCCAGTGGTTGTCAATACTATTGCCAGTCACCATGGAGATGTGGAACCTGAAAGTGTTATCGCAGTCATTGTCGCTGCAGCGGATGCCTTGAGTGCAGCCCGACCTGGAGCACGAAGTGAGTCACTTGAAAGTTACATCAAACGTTTGCAAGATCTTGAAGAAATTGCAAATAGTTTTGAAGGAGTTAAGACAAGTTTTGCCCTTCAAGCGGGTCGTGAAATCCGCATTATGGTTAGTCCTGAGGCAATTAAGGATGATAAAGTGACGATCTTAGCTCATGATATTCGTGAGAAGATCGAATCCAATCTTGAATATCCTGGAAACATTAAAGTTACGGTTATTCGAGAATTGCGCGCAGTTGATTATGCAAAATAATTAGAAAGCTTGAGATTGAGCATCTCGAGCTTTTTGTTTTAAAAAAATCAGTTGAAAATTAGGTCAATTTTTGTTACACTAGATAGAAAGACATTGAAGGAGATATCATGGCGGATCGTGGCTTATTAATCGTATTTTCTGGCCCTTCGGGGGTTGGAAAAGGTACGGTCAGACGAGAAATTTTTGAAAACTCAGATAATCAGTTTCAATACTCTGTATCGATGACAACGCGTGCGCAACGTCCAGGTGAAGTGGATGGTGTCGACTATTTTTTCCGTACACGTGAAGAATTTGAAGATTTAATCCGTCAAGGACAAATGTTAGAATATGCTGAGTACGTTGGGAATTACTATGGAACTCCTCTGACTTATGTGAATGAAACCTTGGACAAAGGAATTGATGTATTCCTTGAAATTGAAGTTCAAGGTGCGCTCCAAGTGAAGAAGAAAGTACCCGATGCAGTTTTTATCTTCTTAACGCCACCTGATTTGGATGAATTGCAAGATCGATTGGTGGGACGTGGAACAGATAGTGCAGAAGTGATTGCGCAACGGATTGAGAAAGCCAAAGAAGAAATCGCTATGATGCGTGAATATGACTACGCGATTGTTAATGATGAAGTTCCTCTTGCAGCTGAGCGTGTGAAGCGTGTGATCGAAGCTGAGCACTTCCGTGTAGATCGTGTTATTGGTCATTATCTGGATATGTTACCTAAAACACAGACAATTGTGACGAGATAAATAATTAGAAAATAGGTGTAGGAATATGATGTTAAAACCTTCTATTGATACGTTGCTTGACAAAGTACCATCCAAATATTCATTGGTCATTCTTGAGGCGAAACGGGCACATGAATTGGAAAGTGGTGCAGTTCCAACTCAAGAATTTAAATCAGTGAAATCAACATTACAAGCGCTTGAAGAAATCGAGTCGGGCAATGTGGTTGTTCACCCTGACCCAGAAGCAAAACGTGAAGCTCTTCGCCGACGTAGTGAAGCTGAGCGGATTCGTAAAGAAGAAGAGGAGCGCAAAATTAAGGAACAAATTGCCAAAGAAAAAGAAGATGGTGAAAAAATTTAAGGTTGGGAGCTTCTCAATCTTATTTTTTGCTATTTAAAGGGTTCCGTGATAAAGTAAAGCACATATAATAGAGGCTGGAGGTGAAAAAGTGATCGCAAAAGTAATCGTAGATGTCCCATTGATGCAGACGGATAAACCCTATTCTTACCAGATTCCATCAGAGTTTGAGGATATGATAGAGGCGGGAATACGGGTCCATGTGCCCTTTGGTAAAGCCAATCGATTGATTCAAGGAATTGTGATCGAAGTATTAGAAGTTATCGATACTACAGAGGAATTGAAGGCGATTGTAGAAGTCTTAGACTACACACCTGTCTTAAACAAAGAACAGTTCTGGTTGGCAGATCAATTGCGAAAAAGTGTTTTTTCATATAAGATAACAATTTTAAAAACCATGCTTCCCTCTCTCCTCAATTCCAGTTACGACAAGATTTTGTATCCTCAGTCGTCATTGGATCTAGCAACCAAAGTGAAGCTTTTTGGTAAAAAAAATGAAGTCGCTTTTTCTTCTTTGGATGTAGCTGATCAAGCTCTAGTTATGCGCTTGGTTAGAAAAGGCGATTTGGTATTAGAATACAAGGCCAAGGATAAGAAACAAATTAAAACAGAAAAATGGTATCGCATTAACCAGGAACGATTAAAAGAACTTCAACCTTCAGCGAGAGCTAAAAAAAGGCTAGCATTGAAAGAGCACCTGTTACTAGAGCAAGAGGAGCAACCTTTAGCAGGACTGTATCAGGATTTTTCACGAGAAGTAGTGGCTTATTTTATTGATCAGGGTGTGTTAGAAATTACTGAGCGAGAAGTGAATCGGGCGGCTGCTTATTATGAAGGAAAAGAACAGTCCCAAGCCCTGCTTTTAAATACAGAGCAGTCAAAAGCTGTGGAAACAGTTGTTTCTCAGTTTGGAAAAACATCAAATCCTTTTTTATTAGAAGGAGTGACTGGAAGTGGGAAAACGGAAGTTTATTTGCAGATTATTCAGGAAGTTCTAAATAAGGGGAAAACGGCTATCATGTTGGTCCCTGAGATTTCCCTGACACCACAGATGACAGACCGTTTTATCTCGCGGTTTGGTCAGGAAGTAGCCATTCTACACTCGGGCTTATCAAATGGTGAAAAGTACGATCAATGGCGGAAAGTTGAACGTGGGGAGGCCAAGGTAGTCGTTGGAGCACGCTCAGCAATTTTTGCTCCTTTAAAAAATATAGGAGCCATCATCATTGATGAGGAGCATGAGGCATCCTACAAACAAGATAGTAACCCACGCTACCACGCAAGGGATGTCGCAGTCTTAAGGGCTCAGTACAATCAAGCAGTCTTGCTTCTTGGATCTGCTACACCAAGTTTAGAATCGCGAGCTCGTGCAACAAAAGGGGTTTATGAATTAATTCGTCTAACCCAGCGGGCCAATCCGGCAGCCAAAATTCCAGAAGTTAAAGTTGTTGATTTCCGTGATTATATTGGCCAAAATGAAGCTGGTAACTTCACTCCTGTTCTAGTGGAAGCTATTGCTGAACGCTTGCAGAAAAAAGAGCAGATTGTCTTGATGTTGAACCGCCGTGGTTATTCCAGCTTTGTTATGTGTCGCGAGTGTGGGACTGTGGATACTTGTCCTAATTGTGACATCTCTTTGACCCTCCATATGGATACCAAAACTATGAATTGCCATTATTGTGGTTATAGTAAGGCAATTCCTCGACACTGTCCAAATTGCCAAAGTCCTTCCATTCGTTATTACGGAACAGGAACGCAAAAAGCCTATGATGAATTACAAGAGATCTTTCCTGAGGCTAAAATTTTGCGCATGGATGTGGATACCACCCGAAAAAAAGGGAGCCACGCAGCAATATTAGATGCTTTCGGGAATGGAGAAGCGGATATTTTGTTAGGGACGCAAATGATTGCTAAGGGGCTGGATTTTCCAAATGTGACGTTAGTGGGTGTTTTGAATGCGGATACTTCTTTAAATTTACCGGATTATCGATCCTCAGAGCGAACCTTTCAGCTTTTGACTCAGGTAGCAGGAAGGGCCGGACGAGCAGAGAAAGAAGGAGAAGTCATCATTCAGAGCTACAACCCCAATCATTATGCAATCCGGTTTGCTAAAGACCAAGATTATGAAGGCTTTTTTGCCTATGAAATGCAGATTCGCCGGCAGTTGGGCTATACACCGTATTACTTCACAGTTGGGTTAACCCTGTCGCATAAGAGTGAGGAAATTGTGATGGAGAAGTCACATCAGGTTATGGAAATCCTCCGATCTGGCTTATCCGATCAGGTCCAAATCTTAGGACCAACTCCTAAACCAATTGCACGTACACATAATTTGTATCATTATCAAATTATTGTGAAGTATCGTTTCGAAGAAGGTATGACACAGGTATTGAATCAAATCTTAGAATTTACCCAAGAAAAAGGGAATAAAGATCTGCGTCTGAGTATTGATAATGAACCTCAAAGTTTCATGTAAGGAAGAAAAAATGACAAAATTAATTTTTATGGGAACACCTGATTTTTCAGCGACCGTTTTAAAGGGCTTGTTAGCAGATTCGCGTTATGAAATTCTAGCAGTTGTGACGCAACCAGACCGCAAAGTAGGTCGCAAAAAGGAGATTCGAATGACCCCGGTGAAGCAGGTAGCTTTGGAACATCAACTACCGGTTCTTCAGCCGGAGAAATTATCGGGTAGTCCAGAAATGGAAACTCTCTTATCCCTAGATGCAGATGGAATTGTGACCGCTGCTTTTGGACAATTTTTACCGACAAAATTGTTGGAGAACTTCCAATTTGCGGTGAATGTCCACGCGTCTTTATTGCCTAAATATAGAGGTGGAGCTCCCATTCACTATGCTCTTATCAATGGTGATGAAGAAGCTGGGGTTACAATTATGGAAATGGTCAAGGAAATGGATGCTGGAGACATGATTGTAGCTCGTTCTCTACCAATTTTAGATGAGGACAATGTGGGAACCTTGTTTGAAAAATTGGCTGTCCTTGGACGTGACTTACTCCTAGATACTTTGCCAGCTTACCTGGGAGGGGAGATCAAGCCAAGTCCACAAGATCCAAGTTTGGTCACATTTTCACCGAATATTTTACCGGAAGAAGAGGTTTTGGACTGGACCAAAACCAACCGCCAAGTCTTTAACCAAATTCGAGGGATGAATCCTTGGCCGGTGGCTCATACGTTATTAAATGGTCAACGTTTTAAAGTCTACGAAGCAGAGCTATGCGAGGGAAATGGAAATCCTGGAGAAGTGATTGGTTTGACCAAAAAAGAGTTGCTGGTAGCTGCAGGAGAAGGAGCGCTGTCCCTCAAAGTTGTGCAACCGGCAGGAAAACCCAAAATGTCCATCACAGACTTTTTGAATGGCGCGGGTCGTCAATTGAAATTAGGAGATCGCTTTGGAAGTTAAACAAATGAATGCGCGTGAACAGATCGTTCGAGTCTTGGAAGAAGTCTTTGAACACGGGGCTTATTCCAATATTGCCTTGAAAAAAACGCTAGAACATTCCCAGCTTTCGGATAAGGATAGAAGCTTTGTTACGGAAGTTGTTTACGGTACAGTAGCACGGAAAATAACGCTCGAATGGTATCTCTCTCACGTGATCGAAGATCGGACAAAATTGGATCCATGGGTCTATTATCTCTTAATGATGAGTTTGTATCAACTCGTCTATTTAGACCGAATTCCCGATCATGCCATCGTCAATGAAGCCGTTCGGATAGCAAAAAGCCGTAAAGAAGGCAGTGAGAAGTTTGTCAATGCTATTCTTAGAAAGCTTCTCCGCGAGGGGCTACCAGCTGTTGATACGATCAAGCGAAAGAACAAACGTTATTCGGTGCAGTATTCCCTACCTGTATGGTTGGTTAAAGAATTGATCGAAGAATATGGTGAAGAACGTGCTTGTGCTATTTTTAAAAGTCTCTATCAGCGTAATAAATCCAGTATTCGTGTCGTTGATCTGAGTGAAAAAGAAAAACTCGCTCAGGAGTTAGAAGCAAGTGCATCCCTCATTGCTTCTTCTGCCCTCGTGAAAGATCAGGGACATTTTGCGGCGCACTCCTTGTTTAAAGAGGGCCGGATCACCATTCAAGATGAATCTAGTCAATTGGTGGCACCGGCCTTGGATTTACAAGGCGATGAATGGGTTTTAGATGCCTGTGCGGCACCAGGTGGAAAGACGACTCACATCGCTTCTTTTCTTACAACTGGGAAAGTTACAGCCTTAGATCTGTATGATCATAAACTGAAATTAATTCAAGAAAATGCCAATCGGCTTCATGTTGCAGATAAAATTTTGACAAAGAAGTTAGATGCGACAAGAGTTTTTGAAACATTTGGACCAGATGCATTCGATAAAGTATTGGTGGATGCACCCTGTTCTGGGATTGGACTGATACGGAGAAAGCCGGATATCAAGTACAATAAAGAGAGTGTAGATTTTGTCTCTTTACAAGCCATTCAATTAGCAATTCTGGATAGTGTTTGTCAAAGTGTGCGTAAAGGTGGTATAATAGTGTACAGTACGTGTACAATTATAGGGAAAGAAAATTTTGAAGTGGTTGATCGTTTTTTAAAAAGTCACCCAAATTTTGAACAAGTCCCATTGGATCACAAAAGAAAAGATATTCTCGAAAATAACTGTATTCTGATTACACCTGAATTGTATGAAAGTGATGGCTTCTTTATCAGTTGTTTTAAGAGAATTTTATAACATCAGGAGGGAACTGACAGTATGGATATTTCTATCTTAACCGATGTAGGTCAAAGACGGACAAATAACCAAGACTATGCAAATCAATATAAAAATAAGGCTGGGAAATCTATGATTTTTCTCGCTGACGGTATGGGAGGACACCGTGCCGGTAATATTGCTAGTGAAATGGCAGTCACAGATCTGGGTGCTGCTTGGGTTTCTTCTGAAATTGAAACAGTGAATCAAGTACGTGAATGGTTTGCAAATCATTTAGAGGATGTGAATCGTCGGATTCATTTAGCAGGTCAAGATGACGAACACAAAGGTATGGGAACCACACTAGAGGCCTTGGCTTTCGTGGAAGGACAAGTGATTTATGCTCATGTTGGAGACTCTCGAATTGGCCTTATTCGCCACGGTGAATACCGGCAATTGACAAGTGATCATTCTCTTGTAAATGCTCTTTTACGTGCTGGTCAAATTACAGAGGAAGAGGCTGCTCATCATCCTCAGCGAAATATCATCACTCAGTCTATTGGTCAAAAGGATGAGCTTGAGCCAGATTATGGCTTGGTCACAGTTGAAGCAGATGATTATATTTTGATCAATAGTGATGGATTAACCAATATGCTTGGTCCAGATGAAATCAGAGATATTGTTTTGAGTGATGTTTCACTGGAAGAAAAGGCTAAAACCTTGATTCGTTTTGCCAATAATGCTGGAGGTTTGGATAATATTACTGTTGTATTGCTCCACTTTAATGAGGAGGACGCAGCATGATTCAAATCGGCAAAATTTTTGCCGGGCGATATAAAATCATCCAACAAATTGGGCGCGGCGGGATGGCAGATGTTTATCTTGCGCGTGATTTGATTTTAGATGGTGAAGAAGTTGCAGTCAAGGTACTGCGTACGAATTACCAGACGGATCCCATTGCAGTTGCTCGTTTTCAGCGGGAAGCAAAAGCAATGGCGGAACTGGACCATCCAAATATCGTTCGGATTACAGACATTGGCGAAGAAGAAGGGCAACAATACCTTGCAATGGAATATGTTGCAGGTTTAGACTTGAAACGCTATATCAAAGAAAATGCACCTTTATCAAATGAAGAAGCGGTTCGTTTGATGGGACAGATTCTCCTTGCTATGCGTCTAGCCCATACGCGTGGCATTATCCATAGAGATTTAAAACCACAGAATGTCCTCTTGACTCCGGATGGGACTGCAAAAGTTTCAGACTTTGGGATTGCAGTGGCCTTTGCAGAGACAAGCTTGACCCAGACCAACTCTATGTTAGGATCAGTCCATTATTTGTCACCTGAGCAGGCACGGGGATCGAAAGCTACGGTTCAAAGTGACATTTACGCTATGGGAATTATTTTCTATGAGATGTTGACTGGACACATTCCTTATGATGGGGATAGTGCGGTTACGATTGCACTGCAACATTTCCAAAAACCTCTTCCCTCTATTCGTGAAGAAAATAAGAATGTTCCGCAAGCTTTAGAAAATGTTGTGATCAAAGCGACGGCTAAGAAGCTGACGGACCGTTATAAGTCAGTAGCAGAGATGTATGTAGATCTTTCAAGCTGCCTGTCTTATGAGAGGAGAAATGAGAAAAAGCTGGTTTTTGAAGATCAAACAAAGGCTGATACAAAAACTCTTCCGAAAGTGAGTCCGACTCCAAAGACCGCTCCAGTTCCAATCTCTGAGGTGCGCAGTGAAATCAGTTCGGTGGATCCAAAACGGCCATTATCCAACCAGCAGGTCGTGGCACCAAATAAAAAGCCAAGAAGACGCTTACGTGCACGTTATAAAGTATTGTTTGTTGCAATCGCGCTAGTTCTTGCTGCCTTTACCTTCTTGTTGTATATGAGTCCAGCCAATAAAACAGTTCCGGATGTTTCTGGTAAGACTATTGCTGAGGCCAGAGCGATTATCGAAGGTCAAGATCTTCAAGTTGGTGAAGAAAAGGAAGAATATAGTGATACTGTTGCGGAAGGCTATGTCATTCGAACTAATCCAAATGCGGGAGCTCAAAAGAGGGAACAAAGTCGAATTGATTTGATTGTTTCAAAGGGACCAAATAGCTTTGAAATGCCAAATTATGTAGGAGAAACGAGGGCAAAAGCAGAGGATGATCTGAAAAATACTTATAAAGTGTCAAGTAAGATGATCAGTATAGAGGAAGTTGAAACTTTTGACTATGATGCTGGTACTGTTCTTGAACAAACGCCAGCACCAGGAGAACAATATTCTCTGAATTCAAAGACCAAGATTGTTTTGAAAGTGGCGAAAGAAACGACCTCTATTGAGATGCCAAACTATATTGGATCAACCTATGATTTTGCACGTAGCAATTTGATTGAAATATATGACATCAAGGAAGCCAATATTGAATTAAGAAAAACGGACCATCTTCCTGATGGGGTTGTTGTTTCTGCAGGACAAATTGTGAGTCAAACTCCTGAGGCATCTAATACAGTGGATATTAATCGGACCAGAATTATATTGACAGTGTATGAGCCTAAAGTGACTTCTTCTTCAAGTACGAAAGCTTCTTCAAGTTCAGAAACGTCTAGTTCGTCTTCATCAGATCGAAAGGATACCGATAGTTCAAGTAGTAGTGCAGCAGATGATGATTAGGAAATTGATTGCAAGAAAAAGTTAGGTAAAAACTCAATCTGAGAAAATAAGTCCATAAATATTTCCATAATAAAACGCATAATATCAGTATATATAGATACCTGATATTATGCGTTTTATAGTTTCAAACACATTTTGTTTGCCCTTCTATTCTTACCTGTTTTTATTTTTACGTCGTGATTTTTATATTTCACCTAAGAGGGAAAATATTTGAGTTTTATAATATTGATTTTTCAGAAAGGTAATATGGATTTTTATAAAAATCTTAATAATACAGCATTTAAACAATTTTTTCATGGAGTTAAGCTAGTGAATGTAATTTAATTTGAGAATAAAAATAATTGAATATCAAATCATTCGCTTTTTATTATGAATCTATGCTACAATCTGCATGAGAGGAAATCAAAGATTGAAAAGCCGGTCGGAACTAATTTAATAGAGAGTTATTTCTTCAGAAAATTTCTATCCATTATTTGAATAGGCCTTACCAACTAGTGGAAAGAAATAGTACTCGCTAAGATAGAATTGGAAAGAACGACTATTGAATATGTACATATGCTTGATGTAACTTTCATATATACTTCCAAATGGAGATTATTAAAATGGACAGAAATTATAGAATGCTGAGCCGATCGATTTTAGCAATGGCTGTGATTGCTCCAGCATTTATAGCAACAAAAGTAGCTGCAGATAATAGAGGGTGGAATACCAACTTCTACAATACAAACTATTATGGCTATGGTTACAATAATTGGGACGGCTATAATGGTTATAATTCATGGACCTATGGTTATGGCTATGGATATCCAAGTTGGAACTATTATTATGGCTATAATGACTATAACTACAATTATAATAACTGGAATAATTACTATGGTTATAACAATCTAGTTCGTGACAAAAACTACATTTATTGGAATGGTAATCATTATTATCGGATGAGTGATGGAACTTACCGGATCTACCGCAATGGTGAGTGGAAGCCTCTAACTAATCGGAATAACTCTACTAATAACCTTGCCAATGACCCTCATTATGTATATGAAAATGGCTACCATTATTATGTATTAGATAATGGGGATTATTATTACTATAAAAATGGTAAATGGGTATTTGTGAAGAATTCGACGGAAAATCCTGATACTCCTGATCCAGTTCCTACACCGACTCCTGATCCAACTCCAACACCTGACGAGCCAGATCCAAGCGATAAACCCGATCAACCAGTCAACCCATCAGAACCATCTACACCAGAAGATCACGGGAACTTGATCTTCCCAGAAAATCCTCCATTTGTAGGAGCAGATGGAGAGTTTGATCCTTTCGCACCAACCCCAGAAAATCCAAGTGAACCAAAACCAGAAGAACCGGTGCAACCTGAAGTACCAGGAAATGATGGTTTGGTATCATCAGATCAGCCTAGTGAAAACCAAATTCCTCCATATGTTGAGACACCAGCAGAAGGATTAGAACATCTTCCATGGGCTCCGAATGGACGAGCACCTAAGATAGTCTATCCTCCTGGTAAACCTGGATCAGCAGCTTTGCGTCGTGATAAGAACTACTACTTTGACGGTTCGACTCACTATTACTATGTTCCATCTGATACAGAAGCAACTGGTTACTCTGCTTATTGGAAATGGAACGGAGACAAATGGAAACTTTATGGAATGACAGATCCGAAAGATCCTGAGATCGATCCAAAATTCCACGAAGATGCCAAAGATGATGAATATGCTTATAGCGATCGTGACTCAAGCGTGAAGCTCTACTCTACAAATCTTGTAGAAACAGCTAAAGCGGGTCAAGCTCTTCCATTTAAGAATGTGGATGAATTTAAGGACTATGTCATTAAGAAAATGAATCCTAAATTTATTGACAATGCTGGCTGGGATGCCAAAGTAGAATGGGAAATCGAGGACCCAGAACTCTTTGAGCAATCTAAAGAAAACCCATGGGCTAAAGACTATGTTTTAATCGCTAACTTGAAGAGTGGAGTAGATGACAAGGACTACAAAGATGTTGAGTTTGGATATGTAAAATTCGTTTATCGTGTAGAAGCGACAGACAATACAAACTATATCGAGTTAGATAAAGCGAAAGAAGCTTTTGCTAAGATTAACGAATTACGAAAGGCACAAGGCTTAAAAGAATTGACTTGGTCAGATGATGTCTACAACTCACGTGCCTTGCCAAAAGCCCATACTATTTCACGTCAGTACGATAGCACAGGGTTTGTAGCTCGTCGCGAAGACAATGCAACAACGGTTGCAACGAAATGGTATAATAGTGGATTGAGAGAATTAATGCTCGATCCAAATGCCACAGAAGGTGCGGTAGCAGCAGTCATCAATGGCAACGGTAACTATTATTGGGCATTCATGTATAAATAATGCCTCTAGACAACCGTTATCGGAAAGAACTTATTTAATAACCATTCATTCCGATACCAAGGACACCCAAAGGATTTCTATCTTTTGGGTGTTTTTTCTTTCTCCGTATTATCCAACTCTAGACGGAAGTCAAATGATAAAAATTTTGATAAAATAAAA
The DNA here is from genome assembly GCF_030440005.1 of Streptococcus sp. SP1. Lineage (NCBI taxonomy): Bacteria > Bacillati > Bacillota > Bacilli > Lactobacillales > Streptococcaceae > Streptococcus > Streptococcus sp. SP1. The sequence goes on along the minus strand of NZ_JAQFJJ010000011.1, from coordinate 8,905 downwards.
AAGATGAGGTAGACTATGTGGAAAATACAAATTTTTATTTTCGTTGAAGCCATTTTGTTAACATTAGCAGCGATCACCATTTTATCAATTGATTTTTACAGATTTGTTGTCTTGATGGTTCTCTTTTTGCTTCTTTTGTATTACTATTTTGGCAAACAAAAAGCGAATTTTCTATTAATCGCGCTAAGTGTGCTCTTGTTTTTTATCGTGATGCTGAATCCTTTTGTGATTGCAGCCATTTTATTTGCAGTGGTTTATGGTTTATTGATCGCTTACCCCTATATGTATAAGGAAAATGGAGCAGTTGTATTTGATGTTGAAGAGGATACGGAAATTCGTCAAGAAAAAACTCGATGGATTGGTGATTTACAACATTTTTCAAGGCAAAGTCGAGGGTATCGAGATCTGAATGTGATCCGAGTCTTTGGGAATGACACCCTCCATTTAGAGGAGGTAGCCATTTGCAATTGGGACAATGTGGTGATCATCCGGAAAGGTTTTGGAAATACAAAAATTATCTTACCTATTGATTTGGAGTTGCATTTACAAATTAACACCCTTTATGGAGATCTAAAGTTTTTGGATCTTCCTGTCCGTAAAATGAGGAATGAAACCATAGATATTGAAACGATACATTATCGGAGATCGCACCGTTCTATAAAAATTGTGTTAGTTGGAATTGTTGGGGATGTTGAGGTGATTCGCGCATGAAGAAATTAGACTATCTCCTATTGTATTTCTATTCCCTAATGGTGGTTGCGGTCATTTGTCATACCATTTTCCATTTTGTTGGTTTTCGGTGGGGCAAACTTCTCTCAGATCTTTCCTTGCTTCAATCATTCCTATTTTTGGTTTTTAGTCTGACGCTTGCATTGACAGCTTTGGTTGTCTTAATTATTAAAATCACGCAATTTGTAACGGTTCATGCAGTACAACAAAAGGTAGAAGCGATCCTAACTGCTTCACAGCGAAAACAAATTGCCCCCAAAGAATTGAATCAACAGTTAGATTTATTGGACAGCAAATTGCTTCGACTAGAAGAAAATTTACAAAAAAGTGAAAATCGTGTGATGCGAAATGAGGAAGAAATTGTGGAAATCGAGCGTAAGAGAATTGCGCGTGATCTACATGATACGGTTAGTCAAGAATTGTTTGCAGCCAATATGATTTTGTCTGGCGTGGTAGCACAGGCCCTTGAGTTAGAGAAAAGTCAGATCCAGCAGCAACTAAATGGTGTATCGGATATTCTAGGTACAGCCCAAAATGATTTACGCGTCTTGCTCCTACATCTTCGTCCTACAGAATTGGAAGGAAAAAGTTTGGTAGAAGGTATGGAGATGATTTTTAGAGAATTGAAGGAAAAGAGTAACCTAACAGTTGTCTTCCATCATAATGACGTGAGCATTCCAAAAGATATGGAAGAACATCTGTTTCGGATTGTCCAAGAAATTGTTAGCAATACCTTAAAACACGCTAGAGCTCAACAAATGGATGTCTTTTTGCACCAGGAAGGAAAACAACTTCATTTACGGATGGTAGATGATGGAATCGGCTTTGAGCAGGAAAAATTAGAACGATTGAGTTATGGGTTGAAAAATATTCAAGAACGTGTAGAAGACATGGCGGGAACCATTAAAATAAGAACGAGTCCTCAAAAGGGAGTGGCTATAGATATTCGCGTTCCCCTCCTTGTAAAAGATAAAAATGAAAAGGAAACAGTATGAAAATATTATTAGTAGACGACCATGAAATGGTCCGATTGGGATTGAAAAGCTTTTTGTCCATGCAAACCGATATTGAGCAAGTCTTAGAGGCGCAAAATGGGCAAGAAGGAGTGGAGTTGGCGCTGAAAGAAAGACCAGATGTCATCATCATGGATATTGTGATGCCGGAGTTAAATGGAATCGATGCGACTCTAGCCATCCTAAAAGAGTGGCCGGAAGCTAAAATTGTCATTTTAACGTCTTATTTAGATAACGAAAAGATTTACCCTGTCTTAGATGCAGGTGCTAAAGGTTATATTTTAAAGACCTCATCAGCAACTGAGATCTTACAAGCTATCAGGAAGGTTGCAAAGGGAGAGTTTGCGATTGAGACTGAAGTCAGTCAAAAAGTTGAGTTACGAAAGAACCATGCTGAATTGCATGATGATCTGACCGCTAGAGAACGAGATATTCTGGCTCTATTAACAAAAGGCTATGAAAATCAGCGGATAGCAGATGAACTCTTTATTTCTTTAAAAACGGTAAAGACCCATGTCTCCAACATCTTATCGAAACTAGAAGTCAGCGATCGGACGCAAGCTGTCGTCTATGCTTTCCGTCATCATCTGGTGAATCAGGAAGATTTTTAAGTCAAAAAATGCTATAATAGAGCAAGTAAAAGAGGGGGAGATAAGTGGACGCAAAATTACGTTATAAAGCCAAAAAAGTAAAAATCGTCTTTTTTGATATTGATGATACATTACGTGCAAAAGAAACAGGCTTGATTCCTGAATCTGTAAAAGATGTTTTTCATCAGTTGAAAAAGAAGGGAATTTTAACAGGGATTGCAACCGGCAGAGGGATTTTTGGGGTTGTTCCTGAACTAATGGATTTGAAGCCGGATTTTTTAGTCACTTTAAATGGAGCTTATATTGAAGATGCCAAAGGAAATGTGATCTACCAATCACCAATTAATGAAGCAATCGTTTCTTCTTTTGTGGATTGGGCTAAAGAATCTGAGATTGATTATGGGTTGGTCGCTAGCCATCAAGCTACCCTGTCCAATCGGACACCTTTGATCAGTGATGCTATTGATATCATTTATCCGAATTTACCAGTAGATCCGGATCTGCATTTGAAAGAACAAATTTTCCAAATGTGGACCTTTGATGAAGATAATGATGGTTTAGAATTATCGCCTTCCTTACAAGAGGAGTTACGTCTAGTTCCATGGCACCCGCATTCATCTGATGTTGTTCGTTTTGATCGATCAAAGGCTTCGGGAGTCTCTCAAGTTGTCCATCATTTGGACTTGAAGCCAGAAAATGTTCTAGTATTCGGTGATGGTTTGAATGATTTAGAACTTTTTGATTATGCTGGAATTAGTATCGCAATGGGGAAGTCTGCTCCAGAGCTACGAGAAAAAGCTGATTATATCACCAAGAATTTAGAAGAAAATGGCATATTCTATGCCTTAGAGGAGTTAAATATGGTTGAAAAAGAATTGACGTTACCACAGTTAGAACTTGCTACGATTGAAGGTCCTATCGCTGTGATCAAAACTAATTATGGTGAGATGAAAATTAAATTGTTCCCGGATCAAGCACCAAAAACTGTTGCAAACTTTGTAGCTCTTGCCAAATCTGGCTATTACGATGGCATCATTTTTCACCGCATTATCAAAGATTTTATGATCCAAGGAGGAGATCCAACTGGTACAGGTATGGGGGGAGAATCCATCTATGGTGACAGCTTCGAAGACGAATTTTCAAAAGAATTGTACAATATTCGTGGAGCCCTTTCAATGGCAAATGCTGGACCAAATACGAACGGAAGTCAATTCTTTATTGTACAAAATCAGCATCTTCCATATTCGAAAAAGGAATTGGTTCGCGGTGGCTGGCCTGAAAAAATTGCTGAAATCTATACGACAGAAGGGGGAACTCCTCACTTAGATCAACGTCATACAGTATTTGGTCAATTGATGGATGAATCTTCTTTTGCCGTATTGGATGAGATCGCGGCTGTTGAAACAGGTATGATGGATAAGCCGGTAGAAGATGTCGTGATTGAAACCGTCGAGATTGAGGATTGATATGAAAATTGGAGACAAGTTAGAAGGGACCATTACAGGCATTCAACCTTATGGAGCCTTTGTTGAATTAGAATCGGGTGTCACGAGCTTGATTCATATTTCAGAGATTCGAAGTGGCTATGTTAGTAATATTCATGACATTCTTTCGATTGGGGAGAAGGTCTTTGTACAAGTTATCGATGTTGATGAATATTCAAAGAAAGCCAGCCTTTCTTTGAGAACGCTAGAAGAGACACCACAGCGAACTGTTCGGCATCATCGTTTTTCAAATGACCGCCATAAGAGTGGTTTTGCTCCATTAGCTCAACAAATGTCAACCTGGGTCAAAGAAGGAAAAGTATTTTTTAGCAAGCAAGAGAAAAAATAAAAAACTTCGATAGGTTTATAAACCCTATCGAAGTTTTTTATATAAAGAATTATTCAAATTCGTAAAGAGTAGTTGAAAGATAACGTTCCCCATTATCTGGTGCAAGAGCAAGAACTTTTTTACCACTTCCTAATTCTTTGGCTACCTCAATCGCAGCATAGATAGCAGCAGCACTTGAAATGCCTACTAAGAACCCTTCGGCCCCACCAATAGCTCGTGCAAGTTCGAAAGCTTCTTCTGAAGATACGCGACGAACACCATCATATGCGTTAGTATCTAAGGTATTTGGGATAAAGCCTGCTGAAATCCCTTGGATTTTATGTGGTCCAGGTTTTTCGCCAGAAAGGACAGCAGATTCATTGGCCTCAACGGCATAGACTTTGACAGCAGGATTATTCTTTTTCAAAGTATGAGAAATACCAGAAACAGTACCACCAGTACCAACACCTGCGACGAAAGCATCTAAACCATCTTTTCCAAAGGCATCAACGATTTCTTGTCCTGTTGTTCTTTCATGTACCTCTGGGTTAGCAGGGTTTTCAAATTGAAGAGGAAGGAAGCCGTTTCTTTCTGCAGCGATTGCTTCAGCTTTAGCGATAGCACCTTTCATTCCTTCACTTCCAGGAGTCAAAACGAGTTCAGCTCCATAGGCTTGGATGATTTTACGACGTTCCACACTCATGGTTTCAGGCATGACAATCACAACTTTATAGCCTTTAGCTGCACCAACCCATGACAAGCCAATTCCTGTGTTCCCACTAGTTGCTTCGACAATGGTATCACCTGGTTTGATCAAACCATCCGCTTCAGCTTTTTCAATCATGCTCAATGCAATCCGGTCTTTAACAGATGATCCAGGATTGAAAGCTTCGAGTTTGACATAGACATCTGCAGCTCCTTCAGGAACAAGACGGTTCAATTTGACAATCGGAGTGTTCCCAATCAATTCTGTAATATTTTCATAAATAGCCATAATATACCTCAGTTCTAGGTTTTCTTGATACTAACAAGTATAGTCCCTTGTGGGAAGAATGTAAAATATAGAAATTTTATGGGTGTGATAAAAAAAAACTATCGTTGCCGATAGTATTTTTGATTAATTTTCTACAGAAAGTAGGGGTACTTCAACCTCACGAATTCCTTGATCTTCTATAAGGACTTTGCCATTGTAAAATTCGACTAAAGCTGCTGTGATAGAGCTTGTGTTATCTTTATCCACAAAAATAGTTGTCGCCACCTGATCTGTAAACATTGGATCTTGTTCCGCCAATTGATGGTCTTTTAAGAAATTAGCAAATTCTTGGTATTGGGAATAAGAAAGTGTGATCCCAAGAACCACTTGCTCTTTGATTTCTACCAGTCCAATCTCTCGAACTGCTTGTGCAACACTTCCAGCATAAGCACGAATCAGACCGCCAGCACCTAATTTAATACCTCCGAAATAGCGAGTAACCACGACACAACTATTAGTGATGCGATGATTTTCCAGAACTCCTAACATCGGTATCCCAGCTGTTCCACTAGGCTCTCCATCGTCACTGGTTCGTTTGATATTACTTTGTTCTCCAATGATGAAAGCAGAGCAGTTATGTGTAGCCTTATAGTGTTCTTTTTTGATGGCATTGATAAAATCTCTAGCTTCCTCTTCAGAGGAGACTCGCTTGACATGACAAATGAATTTTGACTTTTTGATTTCTTCTTGAACAGTACCGTTCTCTTTAAATGTAACATATTCCATATTCTTATTTTACAAAAAAGAATGATTTTCTCCAACTTTTGCGAATTAATAAGTATGAAGATAGAAGATTCTTATGGAAGACTCTTAACAGAGAGTCAAATGACAAATGATCTAAAAGAAATTGCCCAAGAACTTCCAGCTATAGAAAAAGAGAATGGAAGGTACTATTGCTTTCGATGTGGCAGTTTGATTGATCAGAAACTTTGGAAGTTGAGTAAGGAGGTGCTGTATTGTAGAGCCTGTATCCAATTGGGAAGGATCCGGAGTGATCAAAAACTTTATGCTATTGCACAGCATGACTTTGAAGGACAGGAGGTGTTAAACTGGAAAGGAACCTTGACTTCCTATCAACAAGAGGTATCCGATGGTCTCATCCAAGCAGTTAAGGAAGGGGGAAATGCCTTGGTACATGCTGTGACAGGAGCTGGGAAAACGGAAATGATGTACCAGGTTGTAGCAACAGCAATCAAGAGTGGACAAGCAGTCTGTATTGCTACCCCAAGAATCGATGTCTGTATCGAACTGTACGGAAGGATGAAGGACGATTTTTCCTGCCCCATCTCTTTGCTTCATGGGAAATCGGAACCCTATTTTAGAACGCCTTTGGTAATCGCAACAACCCACCAATTGCTAAAATTTTTTCAGGCCTTTGATCTCCTTATTATAGATGAGGTAGATGCTTTTCCCTATGTGGACAATTCAATCTTATATAAAGCAGCTCAGAATGCGATAAAAAAAGGGGGGAATACGCTATATTTAACAGCAACCTCTACAGATGAGTTAGATAAAAAGGTCAAGAAAAAAGAAATCATTCGTTATAGCCTTCCAAGACGATTCCATGGGAACCCACTAGTGGTCCCTGAAATAAAATGGGTGCCGAAAATTAGAGAAAAAATAGAAAAAGGAAGAATCCCTTACGAACTATTGCAACTGATCAAGAAACAAAGACAGACTCACTACCCATTGTTAATCTTTGTATCTGAAATAGAATTAGGACAACAATTTACTGAGAACTTAAAAAAATACTTTCCCAAAGAAACAGTAGGTTTTGTATCCTCACAGACAACAGACCGCCTACGAATGGTAGAAGAGTTTAGAAACAGAGCCATAACCATGCTAGTCTCGACAACAATTTTAGAAAGAGGAGTGACCTTTCCGTTTGTAGATGTCTTTGTTTTAGAAAGTAATCACAAATTATTTACTAAAAGTGCACTCGTACAAATTTCAGGAAGGGTCGGTCGAAGTAAAGAAAGACCAACAGGTAAACTACTTTTTCTATCAGATGGCATAACACGAGAAATGAAAAAAGCGATCAAAGAAATAAAGGAAATGAATCAGGAGGCTGGATTTTGAAAGAATGTTTGCTTTGTACTAAAGAGTTGAAAACTGGTGAACATTTCACAGACCTTATTTTTATGAATCAACAAGAAGAATGGATTTGTAAAGAATGCAAAGAAGACTTCGAACAAATTGGAGAAATCCATTGTCCTAGATGTTATAAAGATAAGGAGGAGAAAGTATGTAAAGATTGCGAATACTGGATACAAAAGGGGAATATGGTCGAACATGAAGCATTATATAGATATAATGCAGCAATGAAGGACTATTTCAAGCGATATAAATTTGAAGGAGATCGTTTATTAGGAATGGTATTTGCATGTGACATCAAAAAAGCCTTGAAAAAGTATAAAAGCTATACGATAATACCGACTCCAATTAGCCATGAAAAAAAGCAGGAGAGAGGATTCAATCAAGTATCAACTATATTAGATTTTGCAGAAATAAAGTACAACAGTCTTTTCCAAAAAGAAGACAGCTTAGCCCAATCAAAAAAAACAAGAGAAGAAAGATTAAAAACCTCTCAACACTTTCAATTAAAAGGAGAAGTTTCAGAAAAGCAGAAATATCTTATCTTGGATGATATCTACACAACGGGCAAAACAATCGAATTAATGAAGCGCCTACTAATTGAAAAAGGTGTGAAAGAAATAAAGACATTTTCAATCGCAAGGTAAAAAAAGATTTGCAAAAACTTTATGAAAGCGTTATAATATGCATATAAATAAAAACATAATGTTTAGAAAGTAGGTACTAATATGATTAAATATAGTATCCGTGGTGAAAACCTAGAAGTAACAGAAGCCATTCGCGACTATGTCGTTTCTAAACTCGAAAAGATTGAAAAATATTTTCAGGCAGATCAAGAGCTGGATGCTCGAGTAAACTTAAAAGTTTACCGTGAAAAGACCGCAAAAGTAGAAGTAACCATTCCGCTTGGATCTATCACGCTTCGTGCAGAAGATGTTTCTCAAGATATGTACGGTTCAATTGATCTGGTTGTAGATAAAATTGAACGTCAAATTCGTAAGAATAAAACAAAAATCGAAAAGAAAAATCGTGTTAAATCTGGTGCAGGTAAATTGTTTACCGATGCAGTTGTAGAAGAAGCAACCACCACAGAAAAAGTTGTTCGCTCAAAAACAATTGATCTAGAACCGATGGATATAGATGAAGCGATCCTTCAAATGGATCTATTGGCACACGACTTCTTCATTTATCGTGATGCAGAAGACAACACAACAAATGTCATCTACCGTAGAGAAGATGGAGACATCGGTCTATTGGAAGTAAAAGAATAGAGATCAAATAAGAGATTGAAAACATCAATTAAATATAGAGGAATCGGGGGCATCTTTGCTCCTGATTTTTTATGTAAACAAAAAAAGTAAAAAAACTTTCAAAAAAATAAAAAAAAATTAAAAAAAGTGTTGACAGTAAGGAGAGGTCATGATATACTAATATAGTTGTCGCGAGAGAGCGACAAAGACCTTTGAAAACTGAACAAGACGAACCAATGTGCAGGGCACTACAACTGAAGTTGTAGTAACTGAACAATAAAAAACAATAAATCTGTCAGTGACAGAATGAGTTTAAGACAAACAATTATTTTAATGAGAGTTTGATCCTGGCTCAGGATGAACGCTGGCGGCGTGCCTAATACA
>NZ_JAQFJJ010000010.1:0-92251 GCF_030440005.1 Streptococcus sp. SP1 | reverse complement strand
ATTGGCTTGAACACCTTAATTGTATCGCGTTTGGAGTTTTTTTGGTATAACCTTCGATGCGCACCCGCATAGCGGGTGGTTTTTTGTCTCGCACCTAACGGAGCGAGACGGACTGAAAGTCACATAATGAAAAAAGAAAGGTCTTCAGGACCTTTCTTTCGAACATATTCAAACTGTTTTTCCTATAAAATGAGATTAATGTTTCTTCATAATAGAAATTATGCTATTTCTTGAATCATTTGGGAGTATATTGAAACTTTCCGCCGTGAGAAAAGTGCTAGAAACATTATTGTTTCTAGCACTCGGGAGTTTTGAGACCTTAGGCTCAAAACTAAGTCATGGAACTTCTTCGAAGTTCGCTGACGTCCGTACTCACCTGAGGAAAGTTTCTAAATTTTCTTTGTCATCAATCCGAAGAAAGGTTTAGCTAACTTTTCTTTTCAAACAAACTTTAGAAATCTTATCCACCAAGGTAGGCCTTGCGGACTTCTTCTGAGGCTAAGAGTTCTTTTCCAGTTCCGGTAAGAACGACTTTCCCTGTTTCCAAAACATAACCGCGGTCTGCGATGGCAAGGGCCTTATTGGCATTTTGCTCGATCAAGAGAACAGTTGTCCCTTGTTTTTGGATATCTTGGATGATATCAAAGATTTCTTGGATAAAGATTGGGGCCAATCCCATAGAAGGTTCATCCAGAAGCAAGAGTTTTGGCGTTGACATAAGTGCACGACCCATTGCTAGCATTTGTTGTTCCCCACCAGATAGGGTTGCTGCATCTTGGTTCTTCCGTTCTTCCAAACGTGGGAAACGGGAGAAGACTTTCTTCAAGTTAGCTTGATTTTCTTCTCGATCTTTCTTCAAGAAAGCTCCCATTTCCAAGTTTTCCATAACGGTCAATCCTGGAAAGACATGGCGGCCTTCTGGAACTTGAGAGAGTCCTGCTGCTACAATCTTTTGAGCCGGAACCTTTTGAATCTCCTGACCCAAAAACTCAATTTTCCCAGCACTTGGACGCACTAAACCTGAAATGGTACGAAGAATGGATGTTTTCCCAGCACCGTTAGCACCGATAAGAGAAACAACTTCCCCTTCGTTTACCTCGAAACTGACATCACGGACAGCCTGGATCATGCCATAGTGTACAGAAAGATTTTCAACTTTTAACATAGACATTAGGCTTCACCTCCTAGATAGGCTTCGATTACGCGTTTGTTGGTCTTGATTTCATCTGGCGTACCATGGGCAATCAAGCGACCGTATTCCAATACATAAATCCGTTCTGTTACTTCCATAACCAAGCTCATATCGTGCTCGATCAGCATGATCGTAATATTAAATTCTTTTTGAATGCGACGGATCAATTGGGTCAATTCTGCTGTTTCTTGAGGGTTCATCCCTGCAGCAGGCTCATCCAAGAAGAGGATTTTTGGCTCTGTAGCAAGGGCACGAACGATCTCCAAGTGACGTTGTTGTCCGTAAGCTAAGTTTTTGGCCAAGGTATCTGCTTCTTTTTCCAAACCAAAAATCGCTAACAATTCAAGAGCTTTCGCTTTCAAAGCTTCTTCATTCTTGTAATAGCTTGGCAAGCGGAAAAGACTCGCAAAGACATGTGGTTTGTGGTGATTGGCAAAGGCAATCAAAACATTGTCCAACACGCTCAAATCTTTAAAGAGACGAATATTTTGGAAAGTCCGTCCCAGACCACCTGCAGCGATTTTATAAGGTGCTTTACCATTTAGTAGCTGACCATCTAAGGTAATGGTCCCTTCACTTGGTTCATATACCCCTGTTAGGAGGTTGAAGAGGGTTGTTTTCCCGGCACCGTTGGGTCCGATCAAACCAACCAATTCCCCTTCATTAAGTTCCATGGTCACATCCCCAACGGCTGTCAAACCACCAAAGTTTTTTGTTAAATTTTTTACTTCAAGAAGCGCCATTAGTTAGCCTCCTTTTTTGAGAGTAGTTTTTTCAAGCTGAATTCCCATATTCCAAGAAGACCACCTGGACGGAAGATCATCACGAGAATCAAAGCCAATGAGTAAATGATCATACGTACACTTGAGAAGTCTTGAAGCACCATGTTCAAGATACCCAAGACGATGGCTGCCACAACTGTTCCTGACATTGATCCCAAACCACCAAACACGACAATGATCAAGACATTAATAGTATTGGTGAAAGAGTAGTCTTTAGGAACAACAGAGCCGATAAAGCCAGCTTGGAGAGATCCAGCAATCGCCGCTGTGATCGCACCAAATACAAAGGCGATGACTTTGACCTTGGTCGTATTGATCCCAACAGATTCTGCCGCGATTTCATCTTCACGAACAGAAAGGGTAGAGCGTCCAATTGGACTTCGCAAGAAGTTAATCGTAAAGATCGTTGTAATCACAACAAAGAGGTAAACCAATTGCCAAGTTGTAAAGGCTGGCAAACCAAGGATCCCAGCAGCACCATTTGTTAGAGTACCACCATTGACGATCAAGATCCGGATGATTTCAGAAACCCCAAGTGTCGCAATCGCGAGGTAGTCCCCTTTCAAACGAAGGGTTGGAACCCCAACGATCAAGGCAACGACACCAGCAATCAAAGCACCTAAAACCATCGCGCCAAAGAAAGCCCCGTAGGTTGGTGATTTGGAACCGATAATGGCTGCAGAGTAGGCACCAATCGCCATAAATCCGGCATGTCCGAGTGAGAATTGACCTGAGAAACCAACAATGAGGTTCAAGCCAACTGCAAGGATAATATTAATTCCGATTTGTTCCAAAATTTGGATATAGAAGAGGTTGAGCACACCCGCTGCAACCAAGACTTGGATCAAGGCAAAACCTGCGACCAAAAGACCAAGCCAGACTATATTCACTTTTAAATTTTGTTTCATGGCTTACACCTTCTCTTTCACATTTTTACCGAGGATACCTGCTGGACGGATGAGCAAGATCACAATCAAGATGGCATACACAATGGCATCACGGAAGTCTGAAAGACCGATCGCTGTAGCGAAGGTTTCCAACAAACCGATAACAAATCCACCTAGGGCAGCACCTGGAATGATTCCGATTCCTCCAAGAACGGCTGCGACAAAGGCTTTGATCCCTGGTGTCATCCCCATCAAAGGCTCGATCGAGTTGTAATACAAACCAATCAAGACACCACCAGCACCTGCCAAGGCTGATCCCAAAGCAAAGGTAAAGCTGATTGTACGGTTTACGTTAATCCCCATCAATTGAGCAGCATCACTATCAACAGATACAGCCCGCATGGCTTTCCCCATCTTTGTCTTTTGAATAATAAATTGAAGAGCGACCATCAAGAAAACAGACACTCCCAAGATCATCAACTGAATATTGGAGATTGAAATAGGACCGAAGTTGTAACGAACCGTTTTAATCACTTGCGGGAAGGAACGGGTATTGGCACCTACGAAGAAGACCATCCCATATTCGAGCAAGAAGGAAACCCCGATGGCTGTGATCAAGGCTGCAATCCGAGTCGAATGACGAAGCGGACGATAAGCCAGGTATTCAATTACAACCCCTAAAATAGCAGTTCCAACCATGGCTAGAAGCAAGGCTACAAAGAAGTTTACTTTCCACGAGTTCAATAAGAAATATCCCATAAAGGCACCTACCATGTAAATATCCCCATGGGCAAAGTTGATCAATTTGATAATTCCATACACCATGGTATAACCAAGGGCCAAGAGTGCATAGACACTTCCCAAGATTAGACCGTTCACTAATTGCTGGAGCATTTGAACCATCCTTTCTAACAATAAAGAGCGAGGCCAGGAATTTTCATTCTCCCAGCCTCTTGTACAAACAACAAATGATAATTATGGTTTAACAGACTCAACTGATTTGACTTTACCATCTTTCAAGCCAATCATAAGAGCTGATTTAACCGGGTTGTGGTTCTTGTCAACTGACATTGTACCAGTCACACCTTCCAAGTCTTTCAACTTCGCAAGGTTGTCTTTCAATTCGACAGAGTTCTTAGCACCTTTAGATGCTTCGGCAACCATGTAAACTGAATCATAAGCCAAAGCTGCGAACATTGAAGGTTCTTCATTGTATTTCGCTTTGTAGGCTTCTACGAATTTCTTGGCTTTATCAGTCATTTCACCCTCAGTAGAGAATCCAGCTACGTAGTAGATGTCTGTAGCTGCAGCAGGTGTTGCTTGTTCAACGAATTTAGCATCACTAAATCCATCCCCACCAATGATTGGTTGTTTGATTCCCATACCACGCGCTTGGTTTACGATCTTACCAGTTTCTGTGTAGTATCCTGGAAGAACAATCGCATCGAAGTCTTTATCTTTGATTTTTGTAAGGGCAGCTTGGAAGTCTGTATCCTTAGATTGGAAGGTTTCTGTTGCTACAATTTCACCTTTATAAGATTTCTTGAAGGCTTCAGCAATCCCTTTCGCATAGTCAGATGAGTTATCGTAGTAAAGAACGACTTTCTTCGCTTTCAAGTTATCAGTTGTGTATTTGGCAATGATTTTTCCTTGGAAGCTATCGATGAAGGTTGCACGGAAGAGGTATTCTTGACCTTTTGTCAAATCATCTTGAGTTGCAGATGGTGTAACCAATGGAACACCTGCTTTACCAGCATTGGCAACCGCTGCTGCAGTGGCACCTGAAGTTGCAGGTCCTACAAGAGCATTTACTTTTGATTGAGTGACAAGGTTTGTAGTGACTGTAGCTGCTTCAGCTGTTTCAGATTTGTTATCTTTATCTGTGACAACGATCTTCTTACCGTCAGCTCCACCCTTAGCGTTGATTTCATCAACGGCTAATTGAGCACCTTTTTGTTCGGCACTACCGTAGGCTGCTACTTCACCAGTTTTTTCAAAGTTAAAACCGACTTTTAGTTCTTTGCCGATTTCGTTACCGGTTGTGTTTGAACCTGAAGTAGAAACTTCACCACAAGCAGCAAGAAGAGCGACACTTGCAATGGTTAAAAATGAAAGAGCAAATTTTTTCTTCATTTGTAATGATCTCCTTAAATGAATCTTAAAATAAATACATTAAGAATATACCGAATTATCTGACAATTGTCAATAAAAAAAGCGCAATCCATCAAATGATTGCGTTTTCTAACCTTCTGTGACCACAGATGGGGTCTCCAATCGTTGTAAACTCCCCACAAAATCTGTATCTAAATCTTTGAGATGGCAAGGCAAGACCTTTTTGACATAACGTTCTTTCTTTAAGTCTTCCATGACTTGATCGGCCTTGTCGCTGTCCACATATAACTGAACATAGCGACATTTCTTGGAATGATAAAAGACATCCCCGACAGATTGTAATTTTTTCCCGTCTCGATTGTAATACAATTTAACAATCAAGCCTGTTCTTTCTTGTTTCTCAAACATGGTCAATCCCTTTCTCGTTCTGTTACTAGTATATCAAATTTCAAGAAAAAGAACTACTCTTTTATGGGAGCCAAAAAGAGAGTGGGACAGAAATCGGTAATTCGTTAGAATTCGATTTCGTCGTCCCACCTCCGCACAGTTGAGTAGGGCTGTAAAAGCTGATGAAATCAGCGTAGTAGAGCCCACTCAACCACTGCGTTTTGCTCGACAATCCAAAAATAATTGAGAGGCTAGGACTTTTGTCCCAGCCTCTTGACGGACCTTCCCATAGGATGGTTTAGTCCAATTTATTATTGGCCATGATTTCATCAATAAAGCCATATTCAAGCGTTTCTTGTGCGCTCATCCAATTGTCACGTTCGGCATCAGCATGCACTTTTTCAATGGATTGACCTGAATTTTCCGCAAGGATTTTTTCCAAGTTATTCCGTGTTTTGAGCAAGTGTTCTGCTGCGATCGTCATATCGGTTTGTTGGGTACCACCACCAGTACCACCCATTGGTTGGTGAATCATGTACTCTGCATTTGGCAACATGAAGCGTTTGCCCTTCGCACCGCTTGAAGCAATGATAGTTCCCATAGAAGCCGCCATCCCCATAACAATAGTTTGGACATCTGACTTGATAAAGTTCATGGTATCTACGATGGCGAGACCTGCAGAGACAGAGCCACCTGGAGTATTGATATACATATAGATATCTTTTGTATTATCTTGGGCATCCAAGAAGAGCAATTGAGCGATAATGGAGTTAGCCATTTGGTCCTCAACTGGTCCTGTTACCATGATAATTCGATCTTTCAACAGACGGGAATAAATATCGTAAGAACGCTCTCCACGACTGGTTTGTTCAATAACTACTGGAATCATCTATTCTTCTCCTTTAGTATCCATTCATTCTCACGATTCGTGAGGTTCAAAGTATATGTGCTATTATAAACCAATGGTCAAAAAAGGTCAAATCTAAAGCACCTTTCGGACTTATAATGAATGGTTTCTTTATTTGGTACCGAATAAACGGTCACCTGCATCTCCAAGACCAGGAACAATGTAGCCATGTTCATTCAAATGATCATCGAGGGCTGCTGTAAAGATATCAACATCTGGGTGAGCTTCTTGAAGAGCTTTCACCCCTTCTGGCGCTGATACCAGGCAGACAAATTTAATATGGCTAGCGCCACGTTTTTTCAAGGAATCAATAGCTAGAATAGCGGATCCACCCGTAGCAAGCATAGGGTCTACTACAAAGATGCGACGTTGATCGATATCTTCTGGCAATTTTACCAAGTATTCAACTGGTTTCAGAGTTTCCTCGTCACGGTACATCCCGATATGTCCAACCTTAGCAGCTGGTACCAAGCTCAAGAGACCATCAACCATCCCAATCCCTGCACGAAGAATTGGGACAATAGCCAATTTCTTCCCTGCAATCTGTTTTTGAACCGTTTTAGTAATAGGAGTTTCAATCTCAACATCTTCAAGAGGCAATTCACGCAAAACTTCGTAGCCCATCAACATAGCAATTTCATCTACCAATTCACGAAAGGCCTTCGTAGAGGTATCCGTGCGGCGGAGAATAGACAATTTGTGTTGAATCAGTGGATGTGTAATAACTTCTAATTTTCCCATTTTGAGATCCTTCTTTCTAAGCTGTTATTATTCAAAAAAGAGCCATGATAAAAGTGGAGTCAAGCTCTACTCTTTCTTTCAGTCCCTCTTTGATACTCACAGCACATGGAAATCTTCATTTCCAACTTTACATTCTTCTTATTATACCAAATTTTACAAAAAAAAGAGAGCCCTTACACTTAATTTTTTAAGTTCGGACTCACTCTTTCTATAAATAAATTACAACCATTCTTTGTATTTCTTAATATAGATACGTTTGACAACCGTCACACTCAGCATATAGAGGACGATAATCGCAAACAATAGAACAAAGTATAATCCATTTAGTTGGCTCAACTTCAAGATAGAAGCCAAAGGACTATATGGAAGGGAGGTTACAAAGAAGGCTGCTACTAGGGTCGTCACCACGACTGAGAAGGCTGGACGACTTTGGATAAATGGAAGTTTTGGTGAACGCAACATATGAATAACCATGGTTTGAGACCACATGGATTCGATAAACCATCCGGTTTGGAAAACCATGATAAAGGCTGCTGCATCTACTGCTCCATGGTTGTACCCATGACCTAAAATCATTGGTACAACAAGGAAGTAAAGAAGCATGTAGGTAATAATGTCAAATACAGATGAAATTGGACCGATCCAGGCCATGAAGCGCATGATGGAATTTGCTTCCCAGATACGAGGTTTCTTAAGGAAATCCTTATCGACATTGTCAAAAGGAAGGGCGATACAAGAAAGATCATAGATAAGATTGAGCACAATCAAATGAACGGGGGCCATAGGAAGGAAGGGCAAAAAGATGCTGGCAAAGAGAAGAGAGAAGATGTTCCCGAAGTTAGAAGAGACCGTCATCTTGATGTACTTGGTCATATTGGCATAGACCTTGCGGCCTTCAACCAAACCTTTTTCAAGGACCATCAAGTCCTTATCCAGAAGGATGACATCTGCCGTTTCTTTGGCAATATCAACAGCGGTATCCACGGAGATCCCAACGTCTGAGACCTTCATAGATGGAGCATCGTTAATACCATCTCCCATGTAACCAACCTTGTGGCCATTATTCTTGAGGCAGAGGATGATCCGCGCTTTTTGATCGGGTGATAGTTTGGCAAAGACCGTTGTTGTTTCTACAACTTGTGCTAACTCTTGGTCTGTCATCGTATCGATTTCGCTTCCCAAAAGAATCCGCTCGACATCTAGTCCTACTTTTTCACAGACAGCTTGAGTGACCTTTTCATTGTCCCCAGTTAAGATCTTGGTGGTTACCCCATATTCTGCAAGAGCTTTGATCGCTGGAGCTGCAGAAGGTTTTGGTGGATCAAGAAAGGCAAGGTAACCGGTTAGGATCATATCTCCTTCATCTTCAACACTAAAGATGTCATTTTCGTCCAAGTCAGTTTTGTAGCTGACTCCCAAAACACGAAGTCCTTGTTCATTTAATTGAGCAACTTCAGCGAGGACCTCTTGACGAACTTCATCAGTCAGGCGTTTAATCTCCCCCTTGTATTCAACAAAAGTCGATACAGAAAGCATTTCTTCCAAGGCACCCTTGGTCACCATGCTGACCACACCGTCTTCGTCTTTGACAATGACACTCATGCGACGACGTTCAAAATCAAAGGGCAATTCATCAATCTTATGGAAGGTCTGATCCAGATCGCGAACAATCTCATGTTTCTTGGCTTCTTTCTGGGTCCGATTGATAATCGCCCGGTCCATCAAATTTTTTAGCCCGGTTTGGAAATAGGAATTCAAGTAAGCCCGGCGAAGGACTGATAGATCCAAATCGCCATGGATATCAAGCGGATACTCCAAAACGATTTCATCCTGGGTCAAGGTTCCTGTCTTATCTGTACACAAAATATCAATAGCCCCAAGGTCTTGGATGGCATTGAGTTTTTTGATAACGACTTTTTCCTTGGCCATGATGATGGAGCCCTTAGCAAGACTCGCTGTAATAATCATCGGCAGCATTTCAGGAGTCAAACCAACCCCAACGCTGAGGGCAAAGACACCTGCTTCTAACCAGTCACCATCTGTGAGACCATTGATCACAAAGACAACGGGCACCATCACTAACATGAGCCGAATCAAGAGCCAAGAGATGGTATTCATTTCTCTCTCAAATGAGGTTGGTTCGTCATAGGTGTTGATGGTTTGCTCAATAGCTCCCATCATGGTTTCATCCCCCACGACCAAGACCAAGGCTGTTGCCCGTCCGGAGATGACATTGGTCCCCATGAATGCCAAACTTTCACTCTCCAAGAGACTATCTAGATTTTGACTGTCGGCTTTTCTGAGACAAACCTTTTCAACAGCATCACTTTCCCCTGTGAGACCAGATTGTTGGACAAAGAAGTCACGGGAATCAATCAAGACCACATCTGCTGGAATCATATCGCCGGCACTTAATTTGATCACATCACCTACGACGATTTCATCGATCGGAATTTCTTGTTCCGATCCATCACGCAGAACGGTCGCTGTATTGACAATCATACGTGATAAGTTGCTAGCCGCTTTGTCGCTCCGCAATTCTTGAATGAAGCGGATACCACCAGAGATCAAGACCAAGGTCACAATGATGATGGAGGTCGTTGGATCCTGTTCACCTGGTTTTGCTAGCCAGACATTGGTGATGAAGGAAACCAGCGCAATGACCAACAAAATCACCGTAAAAGGATTGATGATCGATTCGTAGATCTTTTTGAACATGGAATCTTCTTGACCTTTTGTGATGACATTTTCGCCATAGGCATCACGGTTTTCTTCTACTTGATCGTCAACCAAACCAAGGGCACTGGTTTTGTAGTTGGCAAAGGTGCTTTCAAGTGGTTCTTGAAGAGCAGCAATGAGTCTTTCTTTATTTGTTTGCATTGGTATCTCCTTTTTCAATCAGGAGCCAATCACTTTTGGAGTCCCTACGACACAAATCAGCGATTGGCTGGTTCGGTGCGGTTCGGGATGATCGTCGACTTGTATCATAGCTCTCTCCTTTCTCTTTTCTTGGTAAGGCATAAAAAAGAGTCCTACCCTCGATCGGTAGGACTCATGAAACTCGTCATTTATTTTTCAATCAAAACTCTCAAAAAACTGACCGTCCAAGCTTTAGCTCCGCAAGGCAATGAAATGAGCTTAGTCTTGACCTTTGCGATCAGGACTGTTGACCAACGAGTAGTGTCTCCACTGCTTTGCGGTAGTCATCCGTATCCTTGTGGTAGCCTCACCTACCGTATTTCGAGTTTATTGTACTCCTTCAGATACAGAAAGTCAAGTTTTATTTGTGAAAAGTATCAACTAAACGTTTGGTAATTTCTTCAATGAGGGTGAAAGGGGCAGCTACATTAAGGCGGGCATGCAAGGTTCCTTCTTTTCCGAAATCTGTTCCACGGTTCAAAATCAATTTGGCTTGGTCATGGATTTTAGCATGCAGCTCATCATCGGTATATGGATAGGCTGAAAAGTCCAACCAAAGAAGATAGGTTCCTTGGGGTTTCATCACTCGGATATGGGTCTTTTCATGCAGTTCATCTATAACATAGTCAATGTGTTTTTCAAAGACTTGTTTGAGCTCAGTCAACCAAGATTTACCATAACGATAAGCCGCTTCTGTTGCAATATAGCCCAAGCCTGAGATTTCATGTTGGTTATTGGCCAATTGTCGTTGTTTAAAAGCCGTACGAAGCTTAGGATTTTCAATGACCACATAGGAATTTTTTGTTCCTGCAATATTGAAGGTCTTGGTTGCACTGGTTAAGATAAAACTGAAGTCTTTAAAGCTGGGATCAACTGTGTTAAAGCTGGTATGACGGTGACCATACAAGGCCAAATCTTGGTGGATCTCATCTGAAACGAGAAGGACACCATGTTTTTGACAGAGGTGGCCGATTTTTTCCAAGACTTCACGATCCCATACACGGCCTCCAGGATTGTGCGGATTGCACAAAACATAGAGTTTAACGTCTTGCTCCACAATGTCTTTTTCTAGCTGATCAAAATCAATTTGGAAAAGACCGTCTTTTTCGACTAACGAATTTTCGATCAATTTTCGACGATTGAGTTTGACACTTCGTGCAAATGGAGGATAGACCGGTGTATTGATTAAGACCGCATTCCCTTCCTTGGTGAAGGCTTGAATAGCTGTTGAAATAGCTGGAACAACACCTTCGATAAAGACGATCGCTTCCTTGTCAAAGGAATAGCCGTGCTCTTCTTTTTCCCAATCAAGGATAGACTGGTAGAGGCTATCTGATGCATAGGTGTAACCATAGACCATTTGGTCAGCATAGCCGATAACAGCTTCTCGTACTTCTGGAATGACATTAAAATCCATATCCGCGATCCAAGCCGGAATGATTTCTGGATCTGTCTCTGTTTCTTTCCACTTGTAGGTATGGTGGGTCAAGCGATTCGGTAAAGTCGTGAAATCATATTTGGTCATCTTAATCTTAAGCCTCCAATGCTTGTTTCAAATCTTCAATCAAATCATCCGCATCTTCGATTCCGATGGACAAACGAAGAAGATCATCTGTCAAACCGTATGAATGGCGAACTTCTGCAGGAATGTCCGCATGAGTCTGAGTGGTAGGATAAGTGATCAAGCTTTCAACTCCGCCAAGACTTTCAGCAAAGGTAAAGACTTGAAGGGAATTCAACAAGTTAGGAATTTTTTTCTCATCTTGAATTTTAAAGGAGACCATTCCACCTTTTCCGGTGTAGAGGACTTCTTTGACCTGAGGGGATCTTTTCAAAAACTCTACCACCTTGCGAGCATTCTCTGTGGAGCGCTCCATCCGAATAGAAAGCGTCTTGAGACCACGGATCAACAGATAGCTGTCAAATGGGGAAAGAACAGCACCTGTCGTGTTCAAATTGTAAAAGAGTTTGTCATACAAGTCTGCATCATTTGTCACGACAACACCAGCCAAGACATCGTTGTGACCAGCTAGGTACTTGGTTGCTGAATGAAGAACAATATCAGCACCCTCTTCAATTGGGCGTTGATAGATAGGGCTATAGAAGGTATTGTCCACCACGACTTTGGCACCTTTTGCATGGGCCAATTTGGCTAAATGAGCAATATCAAATTCCAACATCAATGGATTGGTTGGTGTTTCAATATAGAGGACATCTACCGGATCATTATCTAGATGGTGGATCAGTTCTTCTTCTGTATTGGCATAGGTGAAAGAGAAACGACCTTCTTGCTCTTGTTGGTTAAACCAGCGGAAAGAACCTCCATAAAGGTCACGAACGGCCAAGACTTTTGAACCAACAGCGAAAATGCTAAAAGCAAGTACGATGGCTGACATTCCAGAGCTTGTCGCCAAAGCATAGTCTGCACTTTCGATAGCTGCCAAAGTCTTCTCCGCTGTTGCGCGTGTTGGATTTTTCGTACGGGTATAGTCAAAACCTGTAGACTGACCAAATTCTGGGTGTTGGTAAGTCGTAGAGAAATGCAAAGGAGTCGTCAAAGCTCCCGTTGCTTGATCAGACTTGATTCCTGCCTGTGCCAAAATAGTATTGATATTGCGTTTTTTACTCATATTGCCCTCCGATAAACATTCAATCTAACTGATTACTATTTTATCACTATTATGAGGAGAGCGGTTTTCCCATTTTCAAGACCTAGCTATAGTTTCAAACTATAAGAAAAGAGAGTGGGACAGAAATCGGTAATTCGTTAGAATTCGATTTCGTCGTCCCACCTCCGCACAGTTGAGTAGGGCTGTAAAAGTTGATGAAATCAGCGTAGTAGAGCCCACTCAACCACTGCGTCTTGCTCGACAATCCAAAAATAATTGAGAGGCTAGGACTTTTGTCCCAGCCTCTCAGGTTTATTTAATTCGGAATTTTTGTCTGAGACGTGTGGCTTGACCTCCGATAAAGCGGTCAAAATATCGTAGCCATAATCCTAAGGCTCCATAAATAGCAACTCCTAATCCGCCAATGACGATGATATAAATCATGCTCGATACACGACCATTTGGTGGGAAAATCCAGCCCAAAATCAAGCCTGCAATCAAGACTCCAAGTAGCATCACCACGGTCAGAATAGAACCAAGCAAGGTGCGCTTAAAGACGATGGTTCGATTAAACTGAGTGATGGTTTGGATCTCTCGATACATGAGAACAATTGGCACCATTAACGCAATGGTCGTTGACAAAAGTGGTCCATAAGAACGAAAGACCAAAATAAATGGAATTTGTAGGACCAATTTCACCACTACACCATAAAAGAAATAGCGAATAGCCTTGCGGTTTTGAAAGAGGGCTTGAATCATTGGAGACAAGACCATATAAAGACCTAAAATAATGGTCTGCAACATCGCTACAATGAAGAGTCCCAATGCTAAGCTATCTGGTTGCCCATAGAAAACCGTATAAAGTGGTTTTGCGACCGCCACTGCACCAAAGGTGGCTGGAAGCAAGAAAGCCAATAACATGGTCAAGTTATCCTGTACGAGCTTCCCAGCAGCTTTTAGGTCACCCTTCACGTAATTCTCTGTCAAAAGAGGAATTCCGACTCCCCCAATCGAAGTCGCTACTGCGATCAAGATCATAGTAATTTTGTTTGGATTAGCAGAGAAATAACTAAACATGACCAAGAGCTGTTTCTGACTATAATCTGTGAACCAGGACATAATATTAATAAAGGTCATCTGGTCGACAATTTGGAAGAGCTGGATCGCGGAACCAGTGATGATAAAAGGAATGGCTTCCCGTATAGTATCGATCAAGAGTGCCCGGGTATCAATTTCTTCACTTTCCTCTTGTTTTTTAAAAATAGATGAGAGCAAGCCTGTCTTTGCAAGGTAGTAAAAGAGAACCAACAAGCTTGCTACCATTCCGATAAAGGCAGCAAAGGTTGACTGCGTAACAGCTTGCACATAATCTCCAGAGCCAATCTTCATAATGAAGAAGGTCGTGAGCAACATCCAGATGACCCGAATGACTTGTTCTGCAATCTGGCTTATAGCGTAAGGCTTCATGTTGTTAAAACCTTGGAAAAATCCCCGAATGACACTCATCGAAGGAAAGATCAAGACAGCCCAAGAAAGGCTCTGCATGATCGGAATCAACTCTTTCCCCCCACCTGAAAGGCTAGCAAAGACAGGAGATAAAAGATACATGAGAATGGCAAATCCAAGGCCTAGAATTCCCATGAATTTCAAGAAGCCCCGAATCAAAGCAAAACTATGATCGGCTTGGTCCCGGGTATTGTATTTGGCGACTTGCTTGGCAACAGCTACGGGTACTCCGGCTGTCGAAATCAAGAGAAACCAAGCATAGATATTGTAGCCCATTGTAAAAAGACCATTGGCTTGTGGCCCATATTTTCCCATCCAAATATACCAAGGAATAATATAAGCAGCTCCTAGCAAACGGCTGATAAAGTTGCTGGCTGTCATCCAGGCAGTCCCGCGAAGCATCTGGGCTTGCTGGTCATTTTGTTCGTGACTCATTGGTGTCCTCTTTCGTTTCTTCTTCTCTTCATTATAAACTTTTCCATGACACTTGTAAAATAGGGACTTTAGGTTTACAATAGTTTTATGATTACAATTGAACAAACCCTCAACATTTTAAAACATGACCAAAATTTCCGAGAAGTTCTAGTAAATGGTGAATACTACTACCATTTAGAAGGAACACGTTTTGATGCCATTAGCTATGATAGCCGTAAGGTTTCTGCTAGCACCCTCTTTTTTGTCAAAGGGGCCAACTTCAAAAAAGAATACCTAGAACAGGCTATTTCTAATGGGCTCGGCTTTTATGTCTCTGAAAAAGATTATGAAGTTGGTATTCCTGCCATCCTCGTCAATGATATCAAACAGGCTATGAGCTTAATTGCCATGGAGTTTTATGGGCACCCTGAAAAACAATTAAAATTATTAGCCTTCACAGGGACCAAGGGAAAGACAACATCGGCCTACTTTGCATACCATATTTTGGAACAAAGTCACCGACCAGCTATGCTGTCTACCATGAATACAACACTGGATGGTAAAAACTTCTTTAAATCGACCCTGACAACTCCAGAGAGCTTGGATCTTTTTGCCATGATGGCTCAGGCAGTAGCCAATGATCGGACCCACCTTATTATGGAAGTTTCCAGTCAAGCTTATCTAGTGAAGCGGGTTTACGGTCTGACCTTTGACGTTGGTGTTTTTCTCAACATCAGTCCAGACCATATTGGACCGATTGAACACCCAACTTTTGAGGATTATTTCTACCACAAACGTCTCCTCATGAAGAATAGCCAAGCCGTTGTCATCAATAGCGATATGGATCATTTCCAAGTTTTAGCGGATCAAGTCGCGAACCAAGACCACGATTTTTATGGAAGCCAGTCTGAGAATCAAATTGAAACCTCCAAAGCTTTCAGCTTCTCAGCCACTGGTAAGCTAGCAGGCGACTACGATATCCAACTGATTGGCCATTTTAACCAAGAAAATGCTGTAGCAGCAGGTCTTGCCTGTCTTCGTCTAGGTGCGAGCCTCGAGGATATCCAAAAAGGGATTGCTAAGACGCGAGTTCCTGGCCGAATGGAAGTCTTGACTCAGAAAAACGGCGCTAAGGTTTTCATCGACTATGCCCATAATGGAGATAGCTTGAAAAAACTGCTATCAGTTGTTGAAACCCATCAAACGGGGACTATTTCACTGGTTCTTGGATCAACTGGGAACAAAGGAGAGAGCCGTCGCAAGGACTTTGGCTTACTCTTAGAAGACCATCCTGAAATCCAAGTCTTCCTCACAGCGGATGACCCCAACTATGAAGATCCTTTGGCTATCGCTGAAGAGATTAGCAGTTTCATCACGCGCCCTGTTGAGAAAATTTCAGATCGAGAGCAAGCCATTCAACTGGCCATGGCAACAACCAGCAAGCCTGAAGATGCCGTCATTATCGCCGGAAAAGGAGCGGACTGCTACCAAATCGTCAATGGCGTAAAAGAAGAGTATCCGGGTGACGCCACCATCGCTGAACGTTATTTATAATCAAACGATAATCAAACGAAACAAGGCTAGGAAGTTTTCCTAGCCTTTATTTTTTTATAAAAATGAATCGTTCTTTATCAAATTCGACAGCTAACTCATACTTCCCATCTTCATTTTGAATGATGTAGCCCAATAAAACTAAACTGTCGACAAAGATGTCTCTGCGCTTTTGCTGGACTTCTTCTTTTTTGAGGAACTTAAGCAAAAAGCTGGTCATATACTTGAGAGCATACTCGGGATTGACATCTCCCAAAATAGCATAGAGCGTTTCTTGCTCCTCTGTCAAAGGGTATTGGTGTTTCACCTTGTAGAAGTAATTGGAAAGGGTCTGTGCATTTCGCGGAAAGTCCGTCTCCTCCACCAAAATCGCTTCATTGGTAGTATTGCGGAGTTCTGTTTGGAAGACCTTAGCTTTTAATTCTTGATAAACTGCACTGTCCTCTCGAACAAAGACCTCTTGATCCAAGTCAACAAGATCAGCTGACTCCAAGAAGGGCAGGTTGAGGGTGTAGCGTTTATTTTCTCGAAGGATGAAGCCCGCTTTGATATATTCCTCCATCAGCTTATCCACTGGTTGATCTGGAAATTGGGCCTTGATTTGCCGCAGGATCACATCGTCGTGCTGATCCAAATAGTTGATCAAGTCCTTGAAAAATGGCTGACGTGTCAAACGTGTGGGATTAATGATTGTAATCATCCAAATACCTTTCTTTAAACTGTAGCTGTGGTGATTGGGCTAATAGACTAGGATTGGTCCCGGGCTGATCTAAAGGAACTGCTAGACCAAGCTCTCTGTAGTAATCTTCCCAAAACGAACTAATCTCTTGTTCTCCTTCCCCAAACTTCATGGGAATGGTCTCAAATATAGGAAGTAGTTCAGCAATGAACTGGGAACAGTAATAACCATCTCCATCCGGATAAAAGGAAGCATTGTAGGGAGACCCTAAAAGGTTTTCTGCCCGCTTCTTGACTTCTTTGAGATCGATTTTCGGGTAGCGATAAAGATCATAGACTTTCTCAGCTTCAAAGAAATCTTCAGGGGATTGGGCAAGAACACCGCCTTCTTTAGTTGCATGATAGACCTGTCCATCCAAAAAGATAGCCACGTGGCTGTAGTTTCCAGTTGATGCTTGGATGGCCTGTCCCATATCTGACAGGTCCTTTACAAAAATCAAATCGCCATTTTCTAACATGGTCTCCTCCTAGCAAAAAAGGAGTCGAAACTCCTTTTTAACAATGGGCTTCCCCATCAATCATTAAGCATTAAAGCTTTCTGTCAATTGTGGTACCACTTGTTTCTTACGTGAAACGGCACCTGGAAGGAAGGCGTGGTTGTTTTCAAGCTTGAAGTTGAAGGCTGCTTCTACCTTGTCCATGTTGGCACCAAGAGCCAAAATTTCTGAGTTTGAGTTGACAATGTCTGTAATCATCAAAACAAAGTCAGAGTAACCGTTAGCTGCATTTGCTGCTTGGATAGCTGCTTCGATTTCAGCTTGGCGTTCCAAGACTTCAGCGATATCAACTGTATTGACTTGAGCCACACGAACGTTGTTTCCGTTCAATTCAAAAGTCTTGGCATCGATGTCGATCAATTCTTCTGCTGACTTGCTTGCCAAGTTAGTACCAGCCTTGAGCATTGCAAGACCGTATTCTTCCAAGTTGACACCAGCCAATTCAGCCAATTCTGGCGCAATCACTTTATCAGATGGGTGTGTTGTTGGAGATTTCAAAAGAAGGGTATCTGAAATCAAACCTGAAAGCATCAAACCTGCCAATTCTTTTGGCACTGCTACACCGTGTTCTTTGAACATGCGGTAAACGATAGAAGATGCTGATCCAACTGGTTCCAAACGCATGTAAAGTGGGCTAGCAGTTTCGAAGTTAGCCACACGGTGGTGATCCACCACACCGTAAACTTCTACTTCAGCGATATCTGAAACAGATTGTTGGAATTCATTGTGGTCCGTCAAGATGACTTGCTCTGCACCTTCTGCTTTAGCAGATGTGATAACGCGTGGTGCTTCCACACCAAAATAGTCCAATACGAAAGCTGTTTCTTCATTTGGAGTTCCAAGAGCCACTGCTTCTGTATCCAAACCATATGCTTCTTTTGCAAGATAAGCAAAAGCTACAGATGAGCCGATAGCATCTGAGTCAGGATTTTGGTGACCAAAAACGAGAATTTTTGACATGTTTCTACCTCTTTATTTCATTTATAGATTCACTCTATTTTAGCATGTTTTGCCATTTAAAGAAAGGGAATAGTTGTGCATTTCATTAGAAAAAGACAGCTGGAAGGCCCAACTGTCTCTATTTATTTTATCCTTTGACCCGTTTTAGGTAATCTTGGTAACTTTCTGTTTCCATCAAATCTTTTGCATTTTGGACCCGTTCTTTTGTCGGTGGTTTCACACCCTCCAATTTGTACGGAATTCCCAATTCACGCCATTTGAATTCCCCCATAGTATGGTAAGGCAGAATTTCAAATTTATCGACATTTTTAAGGGTTTTAACAAATTTTCCAAGCTCGATCAAATCATCATCTCGGTCCGTTAAACCTGGTACCAAAACGTGACGAATCCAGACTGGTTTTCCAATATCAGATAGGTACTTGGCACAAGCTAGAATGTTTTTATTGGTTTGACTGGTCACAAATCTGTGTCGTTCATCATTGATTTCCTTGATATCCAGGAGCACCAAGTCAGTCACTGCCATCAAGCGGTCAAATTTTTCCAAATAACGAGGCGTATTCCGAAAAGGAAGAGCACAGGTATCCAAGGTACAATGAATGCCCAACTCTTGAGCCTTGGTGAAAAGAGCAATCAAGAAGTCAATCTGCAAGAGGGCTTCTCCACCACTGACTGTGATCCCACCTTTTGGGCCCCAAAATCCACGATAACGGAGGGCTTCTTCTAGGACATCATCCACTGTCCGTTCACGGGACTTGTTGGTTTCCATTGCCCAAGTATCTGGATTGTGGCAGTATTGGCACCGCATTTGACACCCTTGAAGAAAAACAATAAAGCGGATCCCAGGCCCATCTACTGCTCCAAAACTTTCTGTTGAGTGTACCATTCCTGTTACTTTTCCATAGTCAACTGTTTCATTTTCCATTGAGGAACCTCTTCTCTTGAAAACGTTTTATAGTTTTATTATAACACGATTCCATCTATTTTAAAGAGTTGAAGCTTCTTTTTGAAAAGAAACTGTTCTTTTCAGTAGTTTTCATTGTCCTAGTACAGTTTCCAATATGGGACTATCTGTCCTGTATTTTAGGAGAAAAAAAGGAGCCAGCGACTCCTTTTTTAGATCTTTCTTACAAAACACGTTAATGAGTCATCCTTTTCTTTTTATACAAGGCAAGACTCATCGTAGCTACTGCCACTCCAAAAAGAGCTAGATAGCTTGTTTCTTGTCCAGTAGATGGAAGGATTTTCCGCTTGCCTGGTGTCTTGGTTTCTGTTGTTGCCTCTTCCTTGTCGTCTTGCTTCTCATCTTCGTTCTTGCCCTTCTCTTTGCTTTCAGATGTTGAACTCTTTTGTTCATTGGCTTGAGTCTGATGAGGGACTAGTTGAGATCCTATATTCGATGAAGAAGGGCTGGTTTGATCCGTTGATTGTCCTGTATTTCCTTGTTGATCATCTGTCGGCGTTCCTGAAGTTTGTGCTCCACTAAAGTCGATTTGGACCAAAACAGGATCATGGTCTGATGCACGACCGTGTTCCTTCATAAAGGAAGCATTGATATGGACTGGTTCAAACCTTGCTTTGGCTGCCATGTTGTTTGAGATAAAAATGTTATCCAAAACTTGATTGCTTCCACGATAGAAATAGGAATAGCGATCGCCTGCATCATGTTGGGCCATTAAGTTGGTTAGTTCATTGCCCGCAAGGATCTGTGCCGTGGTTGAGAAATCGTAATCATTAAAATCACCCGTCAAAACAAAGGTGGTCTTCGGATTTTGCTTCAAGCCTTCTTGGACGAATTGATGAATGACACTGGCTTGTGCTTCACGAGTTGGCAAGGTATGTTCCACTGCTGGTTGGCTTGCCCCATAAATAGCATCATCTCCGATTTTTGATTTCAAGTGATTAGCAATCACCACAACTGGTTGGCCTTTGAATTCAAACTCAACGGCTAAAGACTTGCGAGTATGATCAAACGATGGGTCATTAGGGGCAATCCGAGCTGGATTTTTAACCAGGTGTCCCTTGTCAAATTGTGCTGCTTCGTTGCTAGTTGCTGCCTCTTTTTTGGCTAAGCTCACGCGTTCTGGATTGTAGAGGATTCCCAAACGAATATTCGAACCAGGCTTTCCTCCGTCAGCGCCATCTACTGGAGCAACTTCCGTATACTCATAGCTCTTGCCACCCAATTCCTTGATCCGATTGGCTAGTTTGCGTCCACTTTCAACACCACTTGTCGTTCCGTCATCCACACTACCATTATTGTCCTGCACTTCGATCAAAGTAATGATGTCTGGATTGTGAATTTCATGGATAAAGGAATTGGCAATCAGCGTCACCTTATCCTCTGGGGTTTCATTTTTGGCATTGTTGGCCGAGAAATTTTCAATATTGTAGGAAGCAATGGTCAGCTTGTCCTCACTTGGTTGGGTTTGAGCTGCTTGACGCTGCAAACCACCATCTTGGATCGTCAACTGTTGAGTAGGCTCTAACTTATAAAAGCTATTCCGATACGTTACCACTCCTGTTACGTCTTCTGTAAAGTAATCCTTGGCTTTTGCAACAAACTGATTACCAACATAAATCGGGATCGTCGCTGTATTTTGCGCATGTGGCCGTAGA
The DNA here is from genome assembly GCF_030440005.1 of Streptococcus sp. SP1. Classification (NCBI taxonomy): domain Bacteria; kingdom Bacillati; phylum Bacillota; class Bacilli; order Lactobacillales; family Streptococcaceae; genus Streptococcus; species Streptococcus sp. SP1. The sequence continues at coordinate 71,433 of NZ_JAQFJJ010000010.1, read as the reverse complement.
TTCAGACCTCCAATATTGTTTAAAGGAAGACCTGTGAAATCTTCTCCCAATACATAGATATCTCCTTTGTACTGGGGACCAAGGACATGCGGTTTCTTCACCACCGTGAGCATTCCTTCCAGGCTTTCCCAATAATCTAGAGCATCAGTTTCTGGAGCATAAGCAGTCGGATTAGGCTTCACCTCCGCTGGCATCCCTGCAGTGAGATTCACAGCTTCTGGAAGAGGGGCTGTCCCATCTTTGGTGATCCAAGCATCGACTAACATGGTCACCGTTAAACTATTCGTTGGTTCCTTAAAGGTCTTCCCAGCTCCCAAGGTAACCTCTTCCATATAGCCTTCCTTGACGGTACCAGTGATTTTAACCTTGTCACCGACTTTCACCTTGTATTTGGAAACAACATAAATCCCATCTGAGGTCCGACTATTGCCATCCGATTCAATATCTTGGGCATAAAAACCATAGCGGTCTGTTTTGGTCACCACCGCATTTTTGATGGCCACTTTTTGGCCTTCAAGTGGAGAGCGTTGCGATTCCCCTTGAATGTCCCCGATCTTAACCGTTTTCTCCTCAGTATCGTCTGAGGAACTGCTAGATTTCTCTTCTTTATCACTTGAAGCTCTCGTCGTAGCTTCTGTAGTTGTTGTTGTAGCAGAAGTCGAACTATTTGTCGAGCTTTCCTCGCTGCTAGTGTTCGTCACAAGCGCTGGCTCTGAAGTCGAAGCTGTGATCTCGTCTGCAACTACTGTAAGGGCACTACTAAAGCCCCCCAACTGACTAGCCAATAAGGTGGCTACTGCTAATAATCGAATCTTTTTTCCATGTTCTTTCATGCTATTCTCCGTACATAAAAATATTTCCTCTTTTATTATAAGGGAATGACCTTGCGTTTTCAAGCGCTTTCAAAAATATTTTTCAAAAAGAAAAACACTTCGACCCAAAAAGATCGAAGTGTAAAATACTTAAACTAAAATCGCCAGTGTCTGATAAGGTTTGAGAATTACCTTTTCAGCAAGCTCTTCATCGTCATAGTTGGACAAGAGCAAGCGCCCTGTTTGGTAGTCTTCTGGAATCGCTACTTCGACTTCACTTCCATAGAAATGATTGAGTACCAAAAGTTTTTGACCGTCTAAATGACGTTCAAAAGCGTAGATTTGTTGACTATCTTCCAGTGCTGGCAAGTAGCTACCTTCTGAAATAATCGGCATTTGTTTGCGCAAGCGAATCAATTCTTTATAGAAGGTAAAGATTGGTCCGTCGATTTCATTTTCAACGTTAATGTCTTTGTAAGATTTACCAGCTTTCAACCATGGAGTGCCTGTTGAAAAACCTGCATTTTCAGAAGCATCCCATTGCATAGGCGTACGTGAATTATCACGGGATTTGGCTTGAATGATTTGGAAGGCCTGCTCAGGTGACTGACCTTGATCCAAAAGCATCTGGTAAGCATTGATGGACTCGACATCCACATAATCTGCCATCGAATCATAGTCTGGATCAATCATGCCGATTTCTTCGCCCATATAGATATAAGGGGTCCCACGTGACAAGTGAATGCTAGCTGCGAGCATGGTCGCTCCTTCATTGCGGAAGTTCTTGATATCTACAAAGCGATTCAAGGCACGAGGTTGGTCATGGTTATTCCAGAAGAGGGCACTCCAACCACCACGTTCACTCATTTCCTTGCCCCAAGTATGATAGAGACGTTTGAGCTCTTCAAAATCAAAGGGAGTAATGGTCCATTTTTGACCATCTTCATAGTCTACTTTCAGATGATGGAAGTTAAAGGCCATAGACAACTCGTGACGCTCCGGTGCCGAATAGAGAACACAGTTATCAATCGTTGTCGATGACATCTCTCCAACTGTCATAAAGCTATCATCAGCGCCGAAAGTCGCTTCATTCATCATGTGAAGATAGTCATGGACAATGGGTTTATCTGTATAAGCTGGTTTCCCTTCATTTTCAGGGCAATCCACCAAGACTTCATCTTTCCCAATCAAATTGATCACATCGAAACGGAAGCCTTTGACGCCCTTGTCCCGCCAGAAGTTGACCACCTTGAACAGCTCCTTACGAACATTGGGATTGCGCCAATTGAGGTCCGCCTGTGTCACGTCAAAGAGGTGAAGGTAATATTTCCCCGTATCTCCAAAAGGAGCCCAGGCAGAACCACCAAATTTAGACAACCAATCGGTTGGTTGGTCCTGAATGAAGAAGAAATCTTGATAATACTTATCCCCAGCCAATGCCTTTTGGAACCACTCATGCTCTGTTGAGCAATGGTTAAGCACCATGTCTAGCATGAAGTCAATCTTGTGCTCTTTCCCGACACGGACCATTTCTTCAAAATCAGCCATATCTCCAAAGACAGGGTTGACGGCTGTATAATCTGAAATATCGTAACCATTGTCACGTTGTGGGCTTGGATAGAAAGGATTGAGCCAAACCATATCAACGCCCAACTCTGCTAGATAAGGAATCTTTTCAATGATTCCTCTGAAATCACCGATTCCATTTCCTGTAGTGTCCTTATATGATTTTGGATAAATTTGGTAAACAACCTTTGTTTTATCTAATGCCATTTGTTTAACCTCTTTTTTATCAAAGGGTGGACCGTAACGTCTCCACTCCTTCGCTTATTTCGTTCGATGAGCAATCATGAGAACATCGCCACGCTTAATATCACGTGGAAGATCCCCTTCAACATCTGCTTGGAAATCATCTTGATTGGTAATGATAACGGGCGTCTCAGTGATCAAACCAGCTTCTTTGATAACATTCGTATCAAAGCTAATCAATTGTTGACCAACAACAACTTTATCCCCTTGAGCAACGTGAGCCTCAAACCCTTTTCCATCAAGGCTAACCGTATCCATACCAATGTGCATCAATAATTCCACGCATTCTTCAGAAACGATACCGACTGCGTGCTTAGTTGGGAAGAGTACTGTCACTGTCCCATTAACTGGTGAAACCAATTCCCCCTGGCTTGGTTCGATGACGACACCTTGTCCCATGACACCTGATGAAAAGACTGGGTCTGTGGCTTGGCTAAGCGGTTTAACTTGTCCATCAAGTGGGCTCACCAGTTGGACTGTTTTTACAAGGGCTGTTGGTTCTGTATGAGCTGCAAATTCTGGTTCTTCTTGAGCCGCAAATTCTGCTTGAAGCTCTGTGCTATCTTCTGTTTTTGTGAAGAGACCAGCCTTGCGGAAGAAGAAGGTCAAAGCTATAGGAACTACTACCGCTACAACCATAATCATTGCGAACGGCAACATATATTGTGGTTGAATGGATAGAATCCCTGGCAGCCCACCAATTCCGATAGATGCTGCTGTGATGTTAAAGGTAACAGAGAGAAGACCGGCGATAGAAGAACCAATCATTCCTGCTACGAATGGATAGATGTACTTGACATTGACCCCAAAGAGGGCTGGTTCTGTCACACCAAGATAGGCTGAAATTGTTGCTGGAAGAGAAATCTGAGCTTCCCGTTCATCATGACGGTGCATGAGGAAATAAGCAAAAACAGCTGAACCTTGAGCAATATTTGAGAGGGCAATCATTGGCCAGAGACCTGTGCCACCTGCGTCCGCAATCAATTGGGTATCGATGGCATTGGTCATGTGGTGAAGACCTGTGATCACAAATGGCGCATAAAGAGCACCAAAAATAGCACCAAAGAGCCATTTTACAGGTCCTGTTAAACCAGCAAGAACAACGGTTGACAGACCTTGACCGATTGACCAACCAATTGGACCAAGAACCGTATGGGCCAAGATAAGGGCTGGAATCAAGGACAAGAAAGGAACAAAGATCATTGACACCACTTCTGGAATGTGTTTGCGCCAGAAGATTTCAAGGTAAGAGAGGGACAGACCAGCAAGCAAGGCTGGAATAACTTGCGCCTGATACCCAATTCGATTAACCGTGAAGAATCCAAAGTCCCACACCCAATTCTTAGCAATTTCTGCAGCAGGTGTTGAAGCAACGGAATAAGCATTTAGCAATTGTGGAGAAACCAAACAGATCCCCATAACAATTCCCAAAATTTGACTGGTTCCCATCTTACGAGAAACAGACCAAGTGATCCCTACCGGTAAGAACTGGAAGATGGCTTCACCTGGTAACCAGAGGAAATGGTTAATTCCTGCCCAAAATTGAGAAACTTCTGTAATGGACTTACCATTTAACATCGACCAATGAACGCCCTCAAGGACATTACGGAAACCAAGAATCAATCCCCCAACGATCAAGGCTGGAATAATCGGTGTAAAGATTTCCGCCAAGGTTGTCATAACCCGTTGAACAGCATTTTGATTGCTCTTGGCTGCAGATTGGGCTGCTTCTTTTGAGACCCCTTCGATCCCAGATACGGCTGAGAAGTCATTGTAAAAAATTGGTACATCGTTTCCGATGATGACTTGGAATTGACCGGCATTGGTAAAGGTTCCTTTCACCGCAGGGATGGCTTCAATGGCCTTAACGTTGGCTTTCTTCTCATCTCCAAGTACAAAGCGCATCCGCGTCGCACAGTGGGGCACGGCAGTGACGTTTTCTTTGCCTCCGATTGCTTGAAGCAGATCCTTGGCTTCTTGTTCAAATTTTCCCATTTGATACACCGCTAGCCTCAGCTAGCATCTCCTTTTGATTATTTGTTGATCTCTATCAACTGACAAAACCAATTGTAAACGATCCCAAACTTGTCTGCAACTTGTTTGTAGTTTTTTTGCTATATTTTTGATAAAATTTAGGGTGTTGTATGTAAAAAAACAGACAAGCGAGTTCAAATCATGAAAAAATACCAACAAATCTACCAAATTTTAAAAGAGCAAATACTAGAAGAAAAATATCTAGTCGGGGATTTTCTGCCTAGTGAGAACGACTTAAAAGAGCACTACCAGGTCAGTCGAGATACCATCCGCAAATCGCTCAAGCTCTTGCAGGAGGAAGGCTTTATCGAGACTGTTCAAGGGATGGGATCGCAAGTTTCTAAACAAGCTCACTTTGATTTCCCCGTTTCCCAATTAACCAGCTACCAAGAAATCGTCAAATCTTCTGGTCTTCGCTCAGAAACCAATGTCATTCGTTTTGAAAAAATCAGTATCGATGAAAAAGGAGCTAAAAAGACAGGCTTCCCCCTTCACCGTTTGGTTTGGAAAGTAACCCGACAACGAGTGGTGGATGGCGTCGCTTCTGTCTTAGATATTGATTACCTAGACAGAGAGCTGATCCCTGGCCTAACCAAGGAAATTGCCCAGCACTCTATCTACCAATATATAGAAGAAGACTTGAAATTGCAGATTGGCTATGCAAAGAAAGAAATTTTGATTTCACCAATCGATAATCGCGACAAAATCTTACTGGATCTTGGAAAAGACCAACACGTGGTAACGGTCCGTTCCCAAGTTCACTTAGCAGACGGACGCCAATTCCAGTTCACCGAAAGCCGACACAAATTAGACAAGTTTCATTTTGTCGACTATGCAGAGCGGAGGAAATAAAGGAGGCTGGGACAAAAGTCCTAGCCTCTCAATTGTTTTTGGATTGTCGAGCAAGACGCAGTGGTTGAGTGGGCTCTACTACGCTGATTTCATCAGCTTTTACAGCCCTACTCAACTGTGCGGAGGTGGGACGACGAAATCGAATTCTAACGAATTACCGATTTCTGTCCCACTCTCTTTTATTTTATCCTAATACCAATTCATCACTCACCAGGGTTTCACCACTATTTTGTTGGAAGAGGCGCATCAAATCTTCAACCGTTAGGTTTTTCTTTTCTTCTCCTTTGACGTCGACAACGACCTTGCCTTGGTAGAGCATGATCAAGCGGTTGCCGTATTCAATTGCATGGTTCATATCATGCGTAATCATCAAGGTTGTCAAATCATGGCTTTCCACGATCTTTTGTGTCAATTCCATGACCATTTCACTAGTTTTAGGATCGAGCGCTGCGGTATGTTCATCCAGAAGCAAGAGTTTTGGTCTAACCAAGGCTGCCATGACCAAGGTCAAAGCTTGACGTTGCCCACCAGACAAATATTGGGTATCTACCTTAAGACGGTTCTCTAAACCGATATTCAGTTCCTTCAAGGCTTCACGGAATAATTCGCGATCTTTCTCCCGAACTCCCCAGCTCAAACCACGAGATTTCCCCCGACGTTGGGCAATGGCCATATTTTCTTCAATGGTCAAACGGGAAGCTGTCCCCATTTTAGGATCTTGGAAGACACGCGCAATATCTTTCGCACGCTTACGAACACTCGTATTTTTGATGGAGTTACCTTCTAGCAAGATATCTCCTTCATCCACGACTAGATTTCCTGCCAAGATGTTCATCAAGGTTGATTTCCCAGCTCCATTTCCACCGATGACCGAAATGAAGTCCCCTTCTTCTACTTGGAGATCCAAGCCTTTTAAGACATGGTTTTCATTAACCGTTCCTGCTTCAAATGTCTTATGAATGCCTTCAATTGATAATAATGTTGCCATACTTTTCTCCTACTTATTTCCTAACTTCAATCCGCGAACACGAAGACGTTTTTGCGCCTCAGGAGCGAACAAGACAATCGCGAGCAAGATCGCATTGAAGAGACGAACCATATTTTGATCGAGATTTGGGATCTCATAAATATTTAAGATAATCAAACGGTAAACAATGGCTCCAACCCCGATGGAAAGCAAGCGCCAACCAATGGTCAATTCGTGGATCAAAACTTCAGCGATAATCACAGCACTCAAGCCGACTACGATTGTCCCTGTACCAGAAGTCACATCTGAGAAACCATCATTTTGTGCAAACATGGCTCCACAAAGGGCAATCAAACCATTGGAAATCATGTAGCCCAACATCTTCATGTTATCTACATTGACCCCATTGGCCTCACTCATTGGAATGTTATCACCAGTCGAGCGCAAAACCAAGCCAAGTTGCGTCTTCATTAAGAGGGTCAACAAGATACAGACGATGATCAAGCAAGAAATGCTAATCAAAAAGACAGCTTCTTCATTAGAAAGACCTAATTTCATCACACTCTTGAAAATGGTACTAGAATCTCCGATAGAAAGGTTAGGAACCCCTCCCATGATTTTAATATTGATAGAGTAGAGACCGGTCAAAGTGACAATCCCTGTCAAGAGGGCTGGAATTTTCATTTTTGTATGGAGAATCCCAGAAACCAATCCTGCGATCATTCCGGCTAGGAAGCCTAAAAAGGTTGCAAGCCAAGGGTTTCTTCCTGCTTGAATTTGGGAAGCTACAACTGCTGCCCCAAGTGGAAAGGCGCCTTCTGCCGTCATGTCAGCAATATCTAAAATTCGAAATGTTAAGTAAACACCGATCGCCATGATCGACCATAATAAACCTTCTGATAAACTTGATAAAACGAAATTCATCTCAAACCTCCTATTTTTCTACCTTCAACGAGCTAATATCAATTCCAAGCTCTTTAGCTATCTCTTTATTGGTATGCAATTCTAATTTTTCAGGTGTTTCAACTGCGACTTTCCCAGGTTTCTCACCCTTCATGATGCGAATGGCCATCCGAGCAGCTTGTCTTCCCAATTCCTCATAATCAGTACCAAAGTTGTACAAGCCGCCAGTAGCCACCATTTCAGCAGATCCACCAAAAACTGGTACCTTATGACTAATCGATACCTGTTTTACAGTTTCTATTGTAGAAGAGATAATATTGTCTGTCGGAACAAAGACGATATCTGCTTCTGACATGATACTGTCTGCTGCAGCTTTCACATTGTTACTATCGAGAATTGTTTTTTCAACCACTTGATAGCCTTTAGCTTCAAGGATCTTCTTCGCATTATCTTTTTGGACGACTGAGTTAGGCTCACTTTGCGTATAGAGGATCCCAACTGTTTTCGCCGTTGGAAGCACTTGCTTAATCATGTCTACCTGTGTAGAGATCGCATCTTCTGACTGGTCACTTGTCCCTGTGATATTGCTACCAGGCTCTTTCAAGTTTTTCACCAATTTCGCTGCCAATGGATCGGTCACAGCTGAGAAGACAACCGGCGTTGTTTTCGTCGTATTAGCCAAACTTTGAGCCGAAGGGGTTGCAATCGCAAAGACTAGATCACTTTTCTCCGCCAATTGTTTGGAAATGTTTTTCAGATTTCGTTGCTCTCCTTGAGCATTTTGGAAATCGATCTGGATATTTTTCCCATCCACATAGCCTTCTTTCTTCAACTCCTCGATAAAACCTTTCCGTGTCGCGTCGAGTGACTTATGGGTGATGTACTGGGAAATCCCAATCCGAAAGACATTGTCTTTTTTAGCATCCTTCAGATGGTGTAAGGTCACCAATGATGTTAACAAAAGGCCTACGACCAAAACTGGTGCCAGTAATTTTTTGACTACTTTCATTTAAAACTCCTTTTCTGCAAAATAAATAAAAAATCCGCTTAGATCATTCTCTAAACGGATGCTTGAAATTCTCCAACAAGTTACAAAACCTCGGTCCATTTAGATACTAGCTCTATGGACCATCATCAAAAATCTTAGCCACATAGATACAAACAAATTGCTTGGGTTGTTTGCATCCATGAGATCATGTCTACAAACACTATCTAAAGTAGCTAAAGTAAAATTTTTGAATTGAAATGGCTTGTTGCTTCATGTTTATTTTCTGCTTTCTTTATTTATGGGTATTATCTTACCTTAATTTTTTTTGGCTGTCAAGACTATTTCAGAATTTTTTTAAATTTTTTGAAAATTCAACTAGCCCTGACAAGAAAAAAACAGAGGCTAGAACACGTCCAGGCCTCTATTTTCTAATCTTCTTTTGATTTAGTTTCTTCATCTTCTTCGACGATTTCAGAAATTTCAACTTTCACCTTGGTCACCCGACCGCTCTTCACCTTGTCATTCGTCAAGATCAAGTGTTTCTTTTGACTATCGACTTCACAGCTGAGGCGTTCTTTCAAGGATGGAATCCGCCCAACTTCAGTCAAATAATACCCTGCAATAGTATCCACATCATCACTTTCCAACTCAACGCCAAAGTATTCATTAAAGTCGTTTAGTGACATAGCTCCTTGCACGACATAAGTATTATCCCCAATTTCAAAAACATCAATTTCAGCTTTGTCAGTCTCATCGTCAATTTCACCGACGATTTCTTCCAACAAGTCTTCGAGGGTAACCAATCCAGACATCCCACCGTATTCATCGAGCAGAATGGCCATTTGATTTTGCGTATTGCGCAATTCCTTCAAAAGATCATCCACAAAAATGGTCTCTGGAACAAACAAAGGTTCTTGTAAAATCTTTCTTAAGACAATATTATCAAAGCCATTGATAAATCCTTCGTTCAAGAGACGTTTGGTATGGATAAGTCCGATGACATTGTCCTTGTCATCATCATAGACAGGAATTCGTGAAAAGTTTTGCTTGAGGATACTTTCAATAATTTCTTTGGTATCATCATTGATATCAACCATGAAGGCATCTGTCCGTGGCACCATGACTTCACGCGCTACCATTTCATCTAATGAAAAGATCCCTTGGAGCATCTCAATCTCGTCAGCATCTAGTGTTGCTTCACTATTGGTCAGCATATACTCGATTTCATCCCGCGTCATCTTTTCATCCGGATCATCGAATTCCATTGGCGTGATACGGCTCAAAAGGTTGGTCGACGCTGAAAGCAACCAAACAAAGGGGCTGACAATTTTTCCTAATAGAATCACAATCGGAGCTGTTCGAACAGCCAACTCATCTTTCAAGTTCATAGCGATTCGTTTCGGATAGAGTTCACCAAATACGATCGAAATATAAGTCAAAAATGCTAGAGATAAAAAGCTTCCAGTTGCAAGAGCCGTTTTGGTATTGCCCATCCATCCAGCAATGACATGTCCAAGGCTATCCGCAAGACTCGCCCCAGATAAGATGGTAATCAAGGTAATCCCCACCTGAATAGTGGATAAGAAATGGTTCGGTTGCTCCAATACGCTAAGAAGACGAATGTATTTTTTATCTCCTTCTTCAGCCTTTTGCTCTACACGAGAGCGATTCAACGATACCATTGACATTTCAGTCGCCGAGAAAAAGGCGTTCAATAATGTCAAAACAATCAATAAAATAAATTCCAGTAAAATTTCCTGACTGCCAGGGTCTTCCATGGATAATTTCCTCCAGTATATAATATTGTATATTATACCACAAAATAGGAGAGCCTGCATTCTTATATTCATTTTCTTTTTTTACCATCAAAAAATCAGGAACAGGTCCTGATTTTTTAATGTGGATAAATTGTTTTTTCACACAAAATAACTTAAGTGACGCTTAAAACGATATATACTATTAGTGTCATTCTAATCTACACTGAAACTTTCCGCCGTGAGAAGAGTGAGGCTGGGACAAAAGTCCTAGCCTCTCAATTGTTTTTGGATTGTCGAGCAAGACGCAGTGGTTGAGTGGGCTCTACTACGCTGATTTCATCAGCTTTTACAGCCCTACTCAACTGTGCGGAGGTGGGACGACGAAATCGAATTCTAACGAATTACCGATTTCTGTCCCACTCTCACTCGGGAGTTTTGGGAGTAAAACAGTTTGGGAAACTGTTTTAGCCTTAACCTAAAAATTAAAAAGCGAAGGGGTCCAAAACAAATTGAACACGTGCTGCGGATCGTGATTTAGTCATGGAACTTCCTGAATTTCTGAAATCATCCACTGGAAAATTTCACCTGACGTCCGTACTCACCTAAGGAAAGTTTCTAGGAAGACTTTGTCTTTAGTATTATGCACTGGTGAAATCATAAAAGAAGGCATTGAGTTTTTCAACCAGCTCAAGTGAGGATAGGCTACTTGTACAGATAAAGGGCTTTTTCTTTAATTCTGGCATCATAAAATTAGCTACCACAACGTCTGCATCCGAAGCTTCAATATCTTTCACTGTCAGATTGTATTTGATCATCTGTGAAAATTCGAAGTTATCTGTACAATAGAAATTAAGGAAATCAATCATAGATTTGGCATGGTGATCGTCAAAACGACTAATGATCAAGACCTTAATCGATTTCCGACGACGCAATAACTGCGGTAAGAGACGCTCCCAGTGGGTGTAGACCGTATAAATCATATGCTTGAGGATCTCCTCATTCAAATCATGCTTCATGGTCTTCATATAAGTAATCAAATGATTCTTCAAATCATCATAGAAAGCTGGGAAAATGCTCATAAAGTCTTCGTTTGTATTGGTTTTAATATCAAATAAGAGAAATTCAGAGAATAATTCTCTGCGAACTAGGTGAGACGTATTATGGACGTGCATTAACATCTCATCTAAATTTTCAATTTCTAAATCATAGGTATAACAAAGATCCTTAAACATATCTTTGATAAAGGTTGTGGAATTTTTAGCATATTCATCTGTCTTAGAAGCTTCAATCAAACTTTCTGGACTAAAATAGAAATTCTCTTGAATAAAGATAATGAAGAATTGTTCCAGTACTTTTTCATTTAACTCCACCCCTAGTTGCAAGCTAAAATAGCGCAACATCTCCTCGACATTCTCCACTCCTTGATACAACTCCTTATATTCATCAAAGGTGGTTGGCATATCAATAAAATAGCCTTGCTTGATCCGAGATAGATATACTGTCAAGAGCACTTTATAAGACTTGATAACAGAGAAGGTCAGCGGATAACCATAGAGCTTGAAGAAAAAAGTGATTAAGTCCGTCACAGCATTCTCTTTAAATTCAGGAAAAGGCCACTCCATGTAGTAATTCCGCTCCGCAAAATACTGAGCATAAAAGAAACGGACATCCGTTTCATCTCCAATAAGATTCAAGGGGTTAAGATTAATCTTCACATTGTATTTCGTTTGCAACTTTTGATTAATGGTCCGAATTAAGCGATAAAAAGATTGATAGCTGAGATTAAACTTCTTACAAATAAATTCATTGGACACATCCTTATGAAAAAATAAATATTCGATCAATGCAAATGCTTGCGATTCTTTATAAAAGTGATGATAAACTACTTCTAGTCCAATAGAATCCTCGTAAGCGATTTTGATTCCGTTAGTGGAAGATTCAATTAAAAATTCATCAAAGGTACTACGAAGATTAGATAAGTCTTCTTTTAAAGAACGTTCTGTACAGCCTAGTCGGGTTGCCAATTCTTTTAAGTGGAACCATCTTTTTTCTTTAATCAAGATTTCCAATAATTGTAATTGGCGTCTTTGTTTTTTCGATAAGAGGAGTCTCATCTTTTTTCAACCTTTCTTCATATTTTCTTTCAGAATCATCTTTATTTTAACATATTTAACAGAAGTTGTTGTTTTTTTTCTGCAACATTTCAAAAAATAGGTAAAAAACTCTAAAGCCCAATTGGGCAATAGAGTCTAAGATTTGTTAATAATTCCGAATTCTTCTTTCTTCTTCTGCTCTTGGGCCGCACGATGGTTATCATATAAATTCACCAAGAATTTCACAATTTCTTTCCCAATTGAATAGACGGGGATGGCGACCACCATACCAATAATTCCGTAGATATTACTAGAAAGCAATAAGAGGACCATAATGGTAATCGGGTGAACCTTCATCACGCCTCCAACGATGCGAGGATAAAGAATATTTCCATCGATCTGCTGAATGATCAACATATAGATGACCGCTTTAATCATCATGTCCATATCTGTGAAGGCATAGGTAATGATCATCGGAATCAAACCAATGGTCGGCCCTACATAAGGGATGAGATTGGCAAGTCCAGAAAAGATAGCAAAAACCAAAGCATACTTCAAGCCAATAAAACTATAGCCGATATAAGCTAGTGTTCCAATGATCAAAGCATCAATCGAAATACCACTAATGTAGCGAGAGACCGTTTCATTCAAACTAACCAAGAGGCTTGAAATGTGGAGTTTGTCATTACGTAAAATGGTTCGCTCTAACATCGGCAATAACTTCTTCCCATCGACCAAGAAATAAACTAGGAAGATCGGTGTCATGATTAAAATAAAAACCGTATTGACAATAGTGTTAACTACACTTCCCAAGCTGTTTGTGACACTATTTAAGAGATTTTGAAGGATATCCATATAAGAGAGATTCAATTGTTGAATCGTTGATTGGATATTAATATTTTGAAACAACGGATTGGTCGATAGTTTTCGAACCAAACTTTGGACTTCCCAATACAATCCTTGAGTCGAATTGATCAAGCTGGTTAACTGATTAATCAAGATTGGGAGCAGATAAAAGATTCCTAGACCAATGATACCAAATAAGAGAACCAAGGTAATCAAAATTCCAAACACACGCTTGATTTTTAAGTGTTTTTCCAACAATTCAACAATCGGATTGGTAATATAATATAAAAAGCCTGCAATTAAAAATGGTAAGAGGATGGTATTCAGGACAGATACAAATGGCGAAATCAAAGTCCCCATTGATTTCCAAATATAGAAAATCACCGTCAATAATAAGATCTCACATGTCCAGAATAACAATTTACTATTTCGAAACATTCCCTACCTCCTGTTTTCTATTCTACCATATTTTATGATAGAATAGAGGGGATTTTAATCAAAAGGATGAAGTTATGAATAATTTGATTGAACTACAAGACGTCAATTTGATCCGCAATGGAAAAGCTCTTTTAAAAGAGATTAACTGGCAAGTGAAAGAAAATGAATGCTGGGCCATTTTAGGCCTCAATGGGGCAGGAAAATCGACTCTCCTCAAACTTCTCATGTCTGAATATTGGGCTAGTTCTGGCCAGGTAACTGTCCTTGGAACCCGCTTTGGAGAAGGAGGCATTCCTGAGTTGCGTAAGCGTATTGGGATCGTTAGCTCCTTTATTTCAGAAAGACTGCCAGAGCATCTTTTGACAGAACAAATTGTCCTAACTGGTCAATACAAGAGTAGTATTTTATATGTTGCATACGGGGAGGACGAACTGAATTGGGCACGGGATATGCTAACTTCAATTGGAGCTAGCTCTTTGATCGGCCGCAAATACCGTGAACTCTCCCAGGGAGAAAAGCAGACCGTCCTCATTGCACGAAGCCTCATGGACCAGCCAGATCTGATCATTTTCGACGAAGCTTCAAGTGGATTGGATCTCTTTGCCAGAGAAAAACTACTCCGTCAGATCCATCATATCAAACAACTGGATCACGCGCCAACCATGATCTACGTCACCCACCATGCAGAGGAAATTACAAAAGACATGACCCATGTTCTCCTACTCAAACATGGCCGAGTGGTCGAGCAAGGACCAAAGGAAAACATCCTAACTCCTCATGTCCTTAGCAAGTTTTATCAAGCACCAGTATCCCTTATTGATCTTGGAGATGAGCGACTTTTTGTTAAACCAGATATCAGGAATGACAAAGACAATGAATCTAAATAATCCTATAACAAAATAGTGCTAAGACAAATGAGCTTAGCACTTTTTAAATCTTTAAATATCTTTTCTAGATGACCTTACTATCAGTATGAACGCTACACCGAGCAAGAATAACCCTAGAATTTCCAAAGCTATCATGATCTTTGTACCAGTTTCTGGAAGGAATTTCTTAGAGGTAGACTTGCTAGTTTTCTCTGGTTTCCCTGGTTTTTTTGGACTCTCTGTTTTTTTAGGTATATTCGGTGTTGTAGGTGGGGTAGTTGGCTTATGACTATTGGTTAGAACGATATTATTTCCATCTTGTACCGTTTCTGTCACTACATAACCTTGAGGTACTTCCACTTCACGAACCGTATAGGAAATCGCTTTTCCTTTAGAATTCTCAGGGAGATTTGAAAAAGTATAGGTCCATTTATTGGCTTCACTTAACTCAACTACAGCTCCACTCTTTTGACCATTTGCATATAGTTGTACCTTGATCGTCTTAGGCCGAATTCCATCCTTGTTATTTTCATCATCCCAATATTTAGTTACAGTGAGATGCGTCTGACCCGGTACATAGGTATTGGTCAAGATATAGTTAACTTGGTCAATACTTGCAGAATAATCTGACACCTTTTCTTCCTCAAGGGTGTAGACAATTTCTCGACCATTTTCATATTTTGGAAGATGATCAAAGCTACCTGTCCAAGCTGTGGTAGCTGTTACAGTTCTGCTCTCAACCTTCTTTCCATTCGCAAGTAAGTTAACAATAATAAAGTTCGGACGTACACCATCTTGATTATCAAAATCTTTCCAAATTTTTGTAAATGGAACAGAGACTACTTCTGGTGTATAGGTATTTGTGAGATTATACCCCTCTACACTTGTTTCATAGTCAGGGACACCTTCTTCCGAGATCGAATAATCCACTACTTGACCGTTTTCATATTTTGGAAGATCTTTGAACTGATAGTTCCAGTGACCGTCTTTATCCGATTTGACTGTTGTTTGATCAATCTTCACACCATTTGCAAGTAGATTTACTGTAATTTCTTTCGGACGTTTTCCATCTCGATTATTGTCATCCTTCCATATCTTACTACCAGATACTTCTATCGTTTCCAAAGTATTCACAAGGACGATATGTTCCATGTCTTCATTATTGGTAGCTTCAACAGTTGAAATATAACCTGGTACTCCTACTTCTTCTACAGAGTATGTTCCTGTCTCATCCAATTCCGTAAAAATACCACTCCATTGGTTATCAGCATTCAATTCTAATGTCTTGCCTTCTACCTCAACTCCATCTTTTAATAACTTAACTGTAATAGAGCTTGGTCGATTCTTATATTGGTTATCCTTATCGTTCCATTTTTTTGTCACCTTAAGTTGACGATGATTAGCCTTTTCATTAGAAATAGTCAGTGTCAATACTCTACTATTTACATCATATTGGGAATTTTCTGGACTAAAATCATTTTCTGAGATAGATACAGGGTCTTTCAACAATTGATAGCCATTAGGAGCTACAACCTCGGTCACCGTGTAATTATCTCTTAAAAGGCCTGAAACAATCAAGTCACCATTGGCATCGCTTGTAAATATTTCTGACTCTTGACCATTTTCGGTATGCGTAATCGTTTGGTTATTCGATACACGCGTGATCTTAAATTGAGCCCCCTGTAAAGGATCACCATTATTATTTTGCTTATGGAGTTTGATGCTATAAATATAGCCATCTAATCGTCCTCCAGGAATTTGCCATAATACTTTTGATTGAGCTCTACTCTCTTCAATTTGATAACCATTTAGGGTAACTTTATTATCAAATTTTTCACCATCTTTTGGTGAATAGTTTAGTTTTACATTATAACGAATACGATAGGAGTCATTCTCTGAAATATCCCCTAATTTTATTTCAAATGTTTTATCAGAAGGAAATGCAATCTCATATGGTACAGATTGGGCATTTTTAAAGACCCAATCACCACTTTCCCACAGCCATTGCCCCTTCTCAACAATAAACGAATTGCGATCATATTGCGCATTAGAGAATTGTAGTGTATCCCGTATAATTGCATTTTTAATATTGGTTGGTTTACGATTGACTCCAATTGTATAATTTATAATCGGATCATTGGTATCACGATTGATAGAGCCTACCTTCGATATTGGATAATTTTGGGGTTGTGCTATACCGATATATTTAACGGGAGGTTGAGGTGGTGTGGTTTGAACCACTTTGTTCTCTACAATCAAATTGATTGGAATTTCTTTTGCATTTGGTACTAACTTATGATCTATACGAACATAGAAAAAAATATTTCCTGTGATATCAGAGTTATGTTCCACATAATCAGTATAGGTAAGAACTATTTTCTTTCTATCTTTGTCTACTTTTGCAGATGCAGCAACCTGACCTTTCCCATCTAATACTTCAAAATCCTGACTATTAATGATCAAATCTGTTGGAACCGCAATAGTTGTTGTATCTCCAGCTTTAACTTGATGATTTGGAAGTTTTAGTGTGGCATCAATTCGAAAAGTCGCCCATGGTTCTAATGACCAATTTAAAAGTCCTCCTTCATTATTAGTATATTTCACACTTGTAATCACATCATCAACTGCTTTTGGAGTATTGACTGCCGCGACTCTATCTTCTCCCGATGTTGATAGAGTTCCAGAAACAGGATCATTACTATTACTTAAAGCTTCACTTGCTAGTACGGCCTCTGTACTAGAAGAAGACGTGGTGGTGGTCTCTGCCAATATACCTACTGGCATCGCAAACATTGAAGAGACCAGAATGAATAGACTTGCTAGATGTATCCATTTAGCAGGCCATTTTTTTGTTTCCTTTAACCGTTTCATAAAATTTCCTTTCCCACTTGAGATAATCCCCAAAAAAACAATGGATCGAATACCGAATAAATTAAAAAATATATCCATATATACTCTGCTATCCACCTCGATTATAGTACATTTAAAATAAAAGTCAATACTTTATCGCTGTTTTTTATCAAAAATATTCCCTTGAAATCTATAGCCTTGGAATTTTAGTGAAACTCATTTGAAAGTTACAATATTTATTTTCCAAATAGAAAAAAGGAAGGGCAAAATGTGGCTCTATAATTTCTGTAGTGGGTAAAACCACCATAGGAATTATGGAGCCTATTTTGTTGTAGAAAAAAAGTCCCATAAGACCTATAATGAAAAGTGACCAAACCATCATTAGAAAGAATCTTATGGAACAATTAAATTTTATCACAAACTTACTCGGAATTAAAGGCAAGAACATCAAAATCTTGGATTATCTTGATGCTGGAACGCATAAAGAAGTCATCGCTAAGCTCGATTATCCTGCCCCTAAATGTCACAACTGTCAAGGACAAATGGCTAAATATGACTTTCAAAAAGAATCTAAAATTCCCTACCTCGAATGTGCAGGATACAAGAGTCTCATTCGATTGAGAAAACGTCGTTTTCGTTGTAAAGTCTGTGGGGAAATGGCTGTATCAGAGACCTCCTTAGTCAAAAAGAATCACCAAATCTCAGCGATCGTCAACCAGAAAAGTACTCAAAAATTAATCGAGAAAGTCCCTATGACGACTATCGCAGAAAGTCTATCTGTCTCTACTTCGACAGTCATTCGTAAATTGAAAGAATTCAAATTCAAGACTGATCTCAACTACCTTCCAACTCACATGTCTTGGGATGTATACAGTTTCAAGAAGGGTAAGATGAGCTTCATTGCACAGGATTTTGATTCCAGAAAGATCATAACTATCCTGAATGGGCGGACTCAAGTAACTATTCGCAATCATTTCCTTCGCTATTCTAGACAGGTGAGAAACCATGTGAAAATCATTACCATGGACATGTTTAGCCCCTACTACGATATTGCCAGAAAACTTCGCTTTCGAATTTCAAGGCTCAGGCTGAAACAGTCCCCCAGACTGTTTCACTCCCAAACGCTAAAATCGTTCTGGATCGTTTTCACATTGTACAACATCTAAGTCGTGCTATGAACCGTCTTCGCATCCAAATCATGAATCAACTTGATCGGAAATCGCACGAATATAAGGTACTGAAACGTTACTGGAAACTCATTCAACAGGATAGCCGTAAACTCCGTGTTAAACGTTTTTATCGCCCTACTTTTCGCTCACACTTGACCAATAAAGAGATTGTAGAAAAGCTTCTTTCATACTCTCAAGAACTTAGACAGCACTACGACCTCTATCAACTATTACTCTTTCATTTTCAAGAGAAACAAGCTAACCATTTCTTTGATCTTATTGAAGAAGCGATTTCTTGTGTAAATCCTATTTTTCAAACTGTTTTTAAGACCTTTTTGAAAGACAAAGACAAGATCATGAACGCACTGGAACTGCCCTACTCAAATGCAAAACTAGAAGCTACCAATAATCTTATCAAAGTCATCAAGTGCAATGCTTTTAGCTTCCGAAACTTTGAAAACTTTAAAACTAGAATCCTCATTGCTTTGAACATCAAAAAGGAGAAAACCAAGTTGGTCCTCTCCAGGTTATAACTTTTCATCAACCAACTACAGTTGACAAAGAGCCAGATATTAAGCTTCATCTTCTTTTTTACGTTTCGCAACCAAACCTAGACCTACAAGACCAAGTGCAGCACCAAGTGCGGCAACTCCAGATTTAGATTGTTCACCAGTGTTTGGCAACTCACGACCTTTAGGTTTTTCTGGTGTTACCGGTGTTGGCGGTGTTGGCGGTGTTGGCGGTGTTGGCGGTGTTGGCGGTGTTGGCGGTGTTGGCGGTGTTGGCGGTATTACCTTATTGTTAAACTCAGTATCTTCAGGCATTTGTGAAGTAAGAGTCAACACTTTACCATCTTTAGTTACAGTAACTCCAACAGTCGCTACCATCTTATCGTACTCAACTCCAGCATCTGTACCTTTCACTTCTTCTACGTGATAGATATAAGTACCTTCTTGACCACGTTTGAACTCAAGAGCTGAAAACTTGATCTTACCTTCAGCATCATTGCTTACAGTTTCAATCACATTTCCTTTTTCGTCCTTCAGAATAAAACTAAACTCACCAGCCTTCAAGGCACGACCATCAAGTTTCTTAGTGAAATTAAACTGTGCTTTAACTGGAGCTACAAAGTAGTTATTGAAAATTGTGTCATCTGTACCAGTTGCTTCACCTCCCGATGCAATCATTTCAGTCTTAGCACTTAAAAGACCTGTAGTAATATCTTTAGTAACAGTAACTTTAACTGCGATAGTCATACTATCATAGTCGATGTCTGTATCTGCTCCGACTACTTCACGAACAGTGTAAGTATGAGTTCCTTCTGTTGCGTATGAGATCGCATCAAATTGGATATTTCCATGAACGTCATTCTTCTTCGTTTGAATGACAGTGCCATTTTCAAGCAATTCAAAGGTGAAGGCATCGGCTTCAAGCGTTTTTCCTTCCAATTTCTTAGTGAAATTGAATTGTGCTCTTGTCGCACCTGGTGTGAAGGTATTATTGAACTCTGTATCTGTTGGAAGTGCTTTGGTGGCTGTAAGGGTATGACCATCTTTCGTTACAGTCACTGTAACCTCTGCCTTCATTGTGTCATAACTCATTCCTGCTTCTGAGCCAGCGACTTCTTCTACTGTATACTTGTGAACACCTACTTCCTTGTTCTTGTATGTGAGCGCATCGAATGAAACTTTACCATCGACACCATTAGTCTTCGTTTGAAGAACCGTACCATTCTCATCTTTCAAGACGAAGCTGAACTCACCATCTTTAAGGGCACGTCCTGCCAAGACTTTACTAAAGTCAAATTGCGCTGTCACTGGGGCTACCGCATAGTTGTTAAACTCGCTATCCGCTGGCATAACAACATTGGCTGTCAAGATACCAGTTGTTGCGTCTTTTGTGACCTTAACTGTCACTTCGGCGTTCATAGTATCGTAATCAATATCTGTATCTGTTCCGGCTACTTCACGAACAGTGTAGGTATGTGTACCCTCTTTATCATATGAAATAGCGTCAAATTGGATCGTGCCGTCTGCCCCATTCTTCTTCGTTTGGAGAACTTGACCATTTTCAAGCAACTCGAAGCTGAAAGCATCTGCCTCTAGGGCTTTGCCTTCAAGTTTCTTCGTGAACTTGAATTGGGCACTGGTTGCCGCCGGTGTGAAAGCATTATTAAATTCGGTATCTGTTGGAAGAGCTTTGGTCGCTGTAAGGGTATGACCATCTTTCGTGACAGTAACTGTTACCTCTGCCTTCATTGGGTCATAACTCATTCCTGCTTCTGAACCTGCTACTTCTTCTACAGTGTACTTATGCACGCCAACTTCATTATTCTTATATGTGAGCGCATCAAAGGCTACTTTACCTGAAGCATCATTGGTCTTCGTTTGAAGTACTTTACCAGTCGTATCTTTCAAGACAAAACTGAACTCGCCATCTTTTAGAGTGCGTCCGGAAAGAACTTTACTAAAGTCAAATTGCGCTGTCACTGGGGCTACCGCATAGTTGTTAAACTCGCTATCCGCTGGCATTACAACATTGGCTGTCAAGATACCTGTGGCTGCGTTCTTAGTGACCTTAACTGTCACTTCGGCGTTCATAGTATCGTAGTCAATATCTGTATCTGTTCCGGCTACTTCACGAACAGTGTAGGTATGTGTACCTTCTTTATCATATGAAATAGCGTCAAATTGGATCGTGCCGTCTGCCCCATTCTTCTTCGTTTGAAGCACTTGACCGTTTTCTAGCAACTCGAAGGTGAAGGCATCTGCCACAAGGGCTTTGCCTTCAAGTTTCTTCGTGAACTTGAATTGGGCACTGGTTGCCGCCGGTGTGAAAGCATTATTAAATTCGGTATCTGTTGGAAGAGCTTTGGTCGCTGTAAGTGTATGACCATCTTTCGTGACAGTAACTGTTACCTCTGCCTTCATTGGGTCATAACTCATTCCTGCTTCTGAACCTGCTACTTCTTCTACAGTGTACTTATGCACGCCAACTTCATTATTCTTATATGTGAGCGCATCAAAGGCTACTTTACCTGAAGCATCATTGGTCTTCGTTTGAAGTACTTTACCAGTCGTATCTTTCAAGACAAAACTGAACTCGCCATCTTTTAGAGTGCGTCCTAACAAGACTTTACTAAAGTCAAATTGCGCTGTCACTGGCGCTACCGCATAGTTGTTAAAGGTCTTGTCATCTGTACCAGTTGCTTCGCCACCTGTTGAGGTCATCTCTGTTTTTGCTATTAATAGACCTGTTTCCTCATCTTTCGATACAGTTACTTTCACCGCAATCGTCATATCATCGTAGTCTACATCTGGCTTATCACCCTTCACCTCTTTTACTGTGTAGTTGAAAACACCAACATGATCAAATGATAAGTCACTGAAAGTAATTTTCCCATCAGCTTTGTTAGTAACAGTTTCATTAACATTGTTATCACCAGTCAGTGTAAAGCTGAAATCACCCACATTTAGATTACCATTTGAAAGGACTTTGTTAAATTCTAGGCCTACTTTTACTGGGGAAGGAGTGTAGGTGTTATTAAATTCGGTATCCGTTGGCATAATTGTATGAGCTATGTACGAATTACCATCTTCATCTACTGTGATACTCACTTCTGCTTTCATTGCATCGTAGTTAATACCTGCTTCCGTACCTGGCACTTCTTCAACCGTATAGTGATAAATACCAGCATGGTTAAATAACTGTGGAATGAAGGTAATATGTCCAAAACTATCATTCTTTTGTGTATCAACCACATTACCACTTTGATCAATTAGGTTAAATGTGAATTCACCAGCCTTTAACTTTCTTCCTTCAAGACGTTTTGTAAACGCTAAATCAACCCTTGCTGGTTGTTTTGCCTTTGAAGCTGAACCTGAACCACCTGCTTTAAATGCAAAAGTTGCTTGGTAAC
This sequence comes from Streptococcus sp. SP1, assembly GCF_030440005.1. Lineage (NCBI taxonomy): Bacteria > Bacillati > Bacillota > Bacilli > Lactobacillales > Streptococcaceae > Streptococcus > Streptococcus sp. SP1. The sequence continues at coordinate 49,130 of NZ_JAQFJJ010000010.1, read as the reverse complement.
TTTGTTCTTCACCAGAGTTGTAAGTGATTTTGATATTATTACCGTGTTTTTCTTGTAACTCCTCATTGGTATCAGGTACATTTTTTAATCGCGTCATATAGCGAACATAAACAAGCTCATTCAATTGCGCTATCTTGAAAGAAAAACCAGTTGGGCTTTCTTTGATATTTTCCAATAATTGAATCGCATTACCTTTGGAAACCCATGGAGAAATTGACTGAACTCTTTCAGCTCTAAGAGCTTTACCGTTCCATAAATCTACATTATCTGAAGGAATAGATGTCGCAAGTCCTAAACGCCACGTTTCTTTCGTTTTAGTATCAAATTCATCCAAAACAGGATCCCCATCTTGAACTAGGACTTGGTCATCTGGAAGCGTATCAATTAGTTGGTAATTTGTCAAAACTTGAGGAGCTACCAAACTACCTGAGTTTAGACGGATAGTCCATCTGATTAGTTCAGGATGACCAGTTACCGCTTCACCATATTTTGTTACCTTTGTTTTTTCTACCGGTACAGGAGCACTCTCCGGACCTACTGTTACTGTAATTTTTCGTCCACTAAAATTGAGTTCTGTTGGAACATTTGGTTTAACATATGATTTCCAACCGGTACTAAAGGTTAAGGTAAATTGTTTCGCAATTTTGTTTTTCTCATAGTAATCTGTAAAAGTAGTTATCACTTTATTACTGATAGAGTCTAGAAAAGCATTACCAATTACTTCACCACTAGGACCAGTTACATCATAATGCAAACTCGTAGGAATTCTAATTGCATCGGGAATATCGACAACGACTTTATCATTTTGTTTTATCTCTAATTCATCAGGTAGTTCCATATGAATGACTGTTTCTGCAGGAGCATATAGACTGTTCCCATTTGGAAAGTTTACTTCAACATTAGGATTTTTCACAGTAATTGTGTCACCTGTTTTTTCATAAGTTGTTGTACCACCTGATGAAGGCAATTCTCTTTTAGACCGTCTTGACCTAGTTGTAGGTTGTGATTCAGTTTTTTTCTCGCTAGCTACAGGCACAGAGCCTTCGGCACTGGCTTTTGAAGTTGGAGAAGCTGACTCAGCTGGTGCAACACTAGTGCTAGCTGGTGTTGCAACTTCATTTGATTGTTTTTCAGTCTTTTCCCCTTTAACCACATGTGCAGGGGCTTCGGCACTATCTTGTGAAGTTGGAAGGGCTGATTCACTCGGCGTAACACTAGTGCTAGCTTGCGTTACAACTTCATTTGCTTCAAGACCAGATTCCTTGTGTCTCTCGCCTTGATTCTCTTGTGCGACAACTGAAGTTTGTGAATCTGTATTATTCTTCACTTCGTCCGCATAAACGTTTCCTTCCACAAATACCAGTGTTGATAACAACACAGAAGCAACCCCGATAGTGTACTTTCTAATAGAAAAACGTTCTTTAGAGTCGGAAAATATATTTTTCATGCTTTTTTCTTCCCAGTTAGTGTTAATATTTTGTTTAAATTGTACCACCTTTCGCTTCCATAGGCAAATATTTAAAAATTTCTTCAATTATTTTCAACACGTGGAAAATTTATGAAAATATTACAAATATCTACAATTGACAAAGAGCCGCTTTTCTTCACCCACTACAGTTGACAAAGAGCCTATATACTCTGCTATCCACCTCGGTTATAGTACATTTAAAATAAAAGTTCAATACTTTATTGCCACTTTTGTCGAAAAAGCTCCCCTAAAATCCTGCATTGTGAATTTTTGTGAAACTCATTTGAAAGTTACAATATTTATTTTCCAAATAGAAAAAAGGAAGGGCAAAATGTCCAACCTTTAATATATAGTTATCAAAACAGTTGATTGTTCAATGGGCTACCTTGAACCAGTAGATAGAGCTTGAGAAGCAAATTACTTAGGTCCTCATTTTCTTTTTTATATCAGAAAAGGAGCTAATGGACGAACCGAGTATCTCATATCTACGATGACTCAAACAGTCCACTAAAAGAATTAATCCTTGCAAAAACGAGGAATTTTCTTATAAAGAACTATCGATTCCGTGCATACTCGATCATATCATATGGGAGAGTATTAGCACTTTCTCTTAAGGAATAACTTTCTAATTCATTGACATTTTGTCGCATACGGCGTGCTTGCTTGGCGGTAATCAGGTGTTGCGCTTCATATTCAAAAATAATCTTACGCTCCAAATAATAGCCTCTCAACATTTCATCGATATTATTCGGTTTCACGCGATTAATAACCCGCTCCACAAAGGCTCCACTAGTAATAATGGCCGTCTCTCTCAGACGAGATTCTTGTAGAAAAGAGATCAAACTGCTCCTATAAACTCCTTTGAGGTCTTCCAAACTTTCGATGATGATTTCTGTATTAGCCAGATAGAGGGCTGCAATCTGGTCATAATCAATGGCCTCTAACTTGCTGTCTTCTCGGGTCAACCAGTTTCGCAAGCCAGACCCAAAAGTTAAGATCTCATGAACTAATAAACGCAAGAGACGGAAAGACACCAAGAAGTAATAGGTTAGACGATACGAAAGATTGCGATTGACACGTTGTTCCATATTGTGAAGATAGCGTTGGTAGACACGGTAGCCCCGCTCTCGAATCTTCCCTTCTTCATAAGCCTGTTCCAAGCCGTCACTTTCAATACTCAAAATCAGGAGCTTCAACTGTTCCCAATCCTTTTGAATGAGCCTGTTTTCTTGGCCTAGAATCAAGTTTTCTATGCGACCATGGTAGTTATCAATCGCCGCATACAAAGGGCCCTTGTGCTTACTATTCTTTAGATCTGCTTCTAATTCCATGACAACATCATTTAAAATCGCGATCTGCATCAGGTAGTCATTGGTTTCTTCCTTGTCTTCTGATAATTTTGGAAGTACCACTAAGCCTGCAATAAAGCTAACAAGGGTAACTCCTGCCACCAAAAAGAGTAGGATAGGGTATTCTTTTTCGATCTTGGTTGGAATCAAAAGAATCGTCGCAATCGAAACCGTTCCCTTCACACCCGAAAAGGTCAGCAATAAGGCATCCTTTAGATAATTTCTCAACGATTTTTTTAGTCGAACCGTTCGGAACCAATAAAAGAGGTAAACCATGACAAAACGAATCAAAAAGAGCAAGGCTGTCAAAAGAAAGACAGAAAGAACTAAAAGAAGATTATTGTAAATGGGACTACTTAAGATGGGCTTGGCGATCATTTCCAATTCCATTCCTAAGATGACAAAGACCGACCCATTTAAGATAAAGTTGACCGTATTCCAGACAGTATGACTCACAGTGTCTACCCGCGCTTCAAGGAGGGTAATATGCTTAAAGCGACTGGCTTTTAGGATCCCTGACACAACTACTGCAATGATACCAGAGACATGGAGTTCTTCTGCTAGGAAGAAGGTCAACAAAGGGAGGCTCAGTTCTAATAACAATTCACTGGCAATATCACTGGCGCGAACACTCAAGAGCAAGGTTTGCAACCAACGGTTCACAAAGGCCGTCAAGATCCCCACTGCAAATCCTCCAATAATGGAGATTCCTAAGGAAATCCCTGCCTCTCCAAGGGAGAAACTTCCGGTCGCAAGGGCTGCCAAGGCCACTCGAAAGGCAACTAGACCTGAGGCATCATTTAGTAACCCTTCGCCTTTTAAGATATTCGAAACCCGCTTTGGAAAGGTAAATCGCTCAGACAGAGAAGCAAAGGCTACTAAGTCTGTAGGCCCAAGGGCTGCCCCTACTGCCATACAGGCTGCTAAAGGAAGGCTCAGCCATAAGGAGTGAGCTGCCCAGCCCAAACTAATGGTTGAGATAAAAATCACTGGAAAAATCAAATAGAGGATGACCCGCCAGTGCTTTAAGACGGAAGTAATATCTGCTTCTTCTGCCTCTCGAAATAAGAGAGGGCCAATGACCAGCGCCAGAAAGAGCTCGGTATCCAGATGAAAATTTTCTTCTGGCACAAAGAGGGCCCAACCAATCCCTAGTAAAATTTGAATCAAGGGCAGAGGAAGGCTTGGCACAAGTTTATTGGTGGCATTTGAGACGATCAAAATCATCGAAAAGATCACTGCATAAAGGAGTAGTTCCATATCACTCCCTCCTTAGCGTTCTTGGCAGCAGGTCTCAAATTGCTGTTTTAACTCCGCAATCTTTTGGTCTGTCTTGGTTACATCCTTGTGCTCAATCTTCTTTTGGCACCGTTCCATCTCAAGCGAAACCAATTTCTTTTTTATTTTGAGCATCTTTTTGGTCATATGAGCTTCATCATAAAAACCTATTGCACGCTCGTGGATGGTTGATTCGACAAAATGATGTCTCAATCCTTCGATTTTATTCTTTAAATATTCTTTATCCATGACGGTAGCTTTCTAATTTTTCGATCATGACCAAAAACGGTGGCTGATTCACTTGATTCAGTGTCCGGTAGATGGTCGCTGTATAGTCTTTTTGAGGGAGCTGACTGACAAAGTCCAGCACTGCATCACGCTCGATGTCTCCTCCCTCATGACCATAATAGATCATAATAGCCATTCGCCCACCTTTTTCTAGGCGAGCACAGATTTTTTCCATCGCTTCAATCGTGGTAGCAGGAAGAGTAATGACCGACTTATCTGCAGATGGCAGATACCCCAGATTAAAAATAGCTGCTTTTAGTGTCTCCACATATTTGTCCACATGCTGGTGGCCATCCAAAATCAACCGGACATGTTGAAGACCCAACTTTTCCAATCGTTCTTGGGTATTTACAAGTGCTTGTTCTTGAATATCAAAGGCATAGACCTGGCCTGTTAGTTGGGCTAAAAAGGCCGTATCATGTCCATTTCCCATGGTCGCATCCACCACCACATCTTCTTTGGTGATGACTTCTGCTAAAAATTGATGGGCCATTTCAAGTGGTCGAAGCATCAGCAGTCTCCTTTTCTTCTAGCTTACATCCTTGGGTACTTCCACGCCGACGCATTTCAGTTTCAATAGCGTTTAGGACTTCCCATTTGTTGAGGCTCCACATAGGGCCAATCAACATATCCCGTGGGGCGTCCCCTGTAATCCGGTGGATGACAATGTGTTTGGGGATGATCTCCAACTGGTCACAGATGACCTTGACATACTCCTCCTGGCTCATGAGTTGAAGTCGTCCTTCATGATAGTCCCGTTGCATCCGTGTATTGGTCATCAAATGCAAGAGGTGTAACTTGATGCCATCAATTTCATTATCGGTCACACAACGGCGAACATTTTCCACCATCATCTCATGCGTCTCCCCAGGAAGGCCATTGATCAAATGGGAGACGATCTCTGCCTTGGGCACCTGTTTGCGAATACGCTTGACTGTTTCAACATAGAGATCATAACTATGGGCCCGATTGATCAATTCAGAAGTCACCTCATAAGTCGTCTGAAGACCCAACTCAATCGTCACATGCATGCGCTCTGTCAGCTCTGCTAGGTAGGCCAAGGTCTCATCTGGTAAACAATCCGGACGCGTACCAATGTTGATTCCTACCACTCCTGGTTCATTGATGGCCTGTTCATACCGCTCTCGAATGACTTCCACTTTATCGTGGGTATTGGTGAAATTTTGAAAATAGACCAAGTACTTCTTCACATCTGGCCATTTCCGATGCATAAAATCAATCTCTTTGTAAAACTGTTCTCGAATCGGAGCTTCTGGGGCCACAATGGCATCTCCTGAACCCGAGACCGTACAAAAAGTACAGCCACCATGGGCGACTGTTCCGTCTCGATTGGGACAATCAAAGCCTGCATCAATAGGGACTTTAAAGGTCTTTTCTCCAAATAAGGTTCGATAATAATCATTCAAGGTATTGTAGGATTTCATACCCTTCATTATAGCAAAAAAAGAGTCGAACTCAAAACGCGAGTTCAACTCCTATTTGTTAGTTATTTTTGCTTGCCTGTAAAGCGCCATTGAAACCGCAAGCGATCATACAAGGGATACTCAAACTGTAAGACAGCAAGACCCAAAATCATACTGCCTAGAACGTCTGATGGGTAGTGGACCCCGACATAAACGCGGGAAACCACAATGATCACGATTCCCAGAACCAGCAAGCCTTGAAGGCAATAGCGGGCTGTTTTATGTTTTACATGTTGGCCGATTATGATGATCAAACTTCCCAAAACAAGGGTAGATGCCAGTGAATGACCACTCGGGAAAGAAAAGCCCTTTTCCTCTACTAGATGAAGAATACTTGGTCTCGGTCTCTGGTAGATATTCTTTAGAAGAAGAACCAAAAGACCAGTCAATACCAGATTGCTCCCTAGAAAAAGAGCTTCACTGTACCATTTCTTATAGGCAAAGACCGCCAGCAAAAGACCTACCCAGATGACAATGATCTTGGTATCCATGACGTGGGTCACCTTGGTAAAGAAGGCCGTCAGTGTTGCAGGCAGATCGCCTCGAATAGCAGATTGAATCGTGCTATCAAAGCCTGTTAATTGTTGCGGGTAAAAGCGAATCACATACCCAAGAATGACAAAAATGAGAAGGGCGAAGCTTGCCTTCGCCCAATGTTGTTGTTTATTTTTCATATTTTTTCAAAATCGGTTGCAATAAGGTATAGATCAACCCAAATGCGATGGCCCAAATCACCCCTTCGATCAGGTTAAACGGTGCAACCATTGCGGCTAAATAGTGGACAAGCCCTAGTGTTTTCGAAATATCATAGTTCATAAAACGAGCATACAAAGGGATTGCATAGACATAGTTCACCAATACCATCGTGATACTCAAGCTGATCGTTCCAACAATCGTTGCCAGGACAAATCGACCATGGGTCCGTTCTTTGTTCCAAATCCATGCAAAAGCAAGAACAAAAACAAGAACTCCAATGATATTGATTGGTAATCCGATTAAGGTCTCAAGCCCCTTATTATTAAGGGCTAATTTAAGGACAGATCGGATCAAGGTCACCCAAACGGCACTTTTAAAATCCAATAGGACCAAGGCCAACAAAATGGCGATGATACTCAAATCAATTTTGAAGAAATCTATCAAGAAAGAAAATTGATAGAACATCAAAATAAAAGATAAAGCGGATAAAACAGCCACTAGGGTCAGTTTACGTGTATTTGTCATAACAGGTTCCTCCAATTTTTTAAAAATTAGAGAAGCTGGAAAGACGTCTACCCCATCATTCTACTCTAAACTATTTAAACAAAGCTTAAACTAGAAACTATTCTAGTTACTTTAGCTGGTCTCCATCGAAACATGCCGTTAGTCAGTCTTAGACTCCAACGTACTATTCCCATGCATCAGCTCTAAACAGATCAGAATAGCTGTCAGTCTATTCGTCTCTCGTCTTCTCCCATCCAGACTATACTGTCGGTTGTGGAGTCACACCACATCAGCTTGCGCTCGCGGACTTCTTTTAGAGTATGGAAAAGAACATTTCCTAGTAAAAGTCACCGCCGGTCGGGAATTACACCCTGCCCTGAAGACCCTTTTATGATAACAAAAAAAACTTGCCTAGGCAAGTTTTTGTAACGTCATGGATTACATCGTTCGGGTTTTTAATTATTATCGGCTATTTGAGCTTGTCTTGTTCATACCGATGGCTCAACTCAAGCCCTTTGAATCCCTGCTGGCGGAGAGCCTCATAGACAATCATGCAGACAGTATTGGAGACATTTAAACTACGGACATGCTCGTCATTCATCGGAATGCGAATAGCCTTCTCTTCGTGCTGGCGCATAAATTCTTCCGGCAATCCTTTATCCTCGCGTCCAAACAAGAAATAATGGGACTTCCCATCCTGATAAGAAACGTCCGAATAGGTCTGATTTGCAAACTTGGACACTAGGTGCACCTGACCGTCGCGCGCAGCTTCCATAAACTCTTCTAGACTATCATAAAAGCGAACATCCAGCTTGTCCCAATAATCGAGTCCTGCTCGCTTCATTTTGCGATCATCGATCGGAAAAGCCATGGGGCGAATGATATGTAAGGGGGAATTGGTCGCCGCACAAGTCCGTGCAATATTTCCCGTATTTTGTGGAATCTGAGGTTGGAACAAGACGATGTGGTTTTGAGCTGCTGACTCTTGGTAGTCCAGTTCTTCAATATTCATACTCGATCTCTTTCTGATAAAAAAATAGCCACACTGCCCGGAGTCAAGCTCAGCAAACAGCGTGGTTACAGCTTCATTAACTTAACTCACAACAGGTTTGAGGTAAATCAACGAAGGTACTTTCTAAGTATATCACTTTTGAAGCTCCTGTCAATAGTTTTTTTAGATTTTTTTAAGAAACTTTATCAAAGTTTTCAATCCCTCCTCATTCTACTCTTTTGCCAATTTTTCCTACTTGTTCTTAGCTTCTCAAAATTCCACCAGAAAATCCTTAAAAAAGATGAATTTTTCTTGAAAATAGAGTATGATAGAAGCATACTCTGGAGGTATTCTATGAAAATTATTGTTGTTGGTGGAGGAAAGGTCGGAACTGCCCTTTGTCGTTCTCTCGTTGCTGAAAACCACGATGTTATTTTGATCGAAAAAGACGAATCCGTTCTTAACCATATTACCAAACGATTTGATATCATTGGAATTTTAGGAAATGGGGCGAACTTCAAGATCTTGGAGCAAGCGGATGTTGAAAACTGCGATATCTTCATTTCCATGACCGAGTACGATGAAGTGAATATGGTCTCCGCTGTTTTGGCTAAAAAAATGGGAGCCAAAGAGACCATCGTTCGGGTACGGAATCCGGAATATTCCAATTCCTACTTCAAGGAAAAAAATATCTTGGGCTTCTCCCTAGTTGTCAATCCGGAATTGCTGACAGCTCGTTATATTGCCAATATCATTGACTTCCCAAATGCCCTTTCTGTGGAACATTTTGCCAATGGTCGGGTAGCCTTGATGGAATTTAAGATCAAGCCAGATAGCAATCTCTGCAATATGAGTCTATCCCAATTCCGAAAGAAATACGGAAATGTCATTGTTTGTGCAATCGAGCGTGGCAACGAACTCACCATTCCAAACGGAGACTTTGTCTTACAACCTCAAGACAAGATTTTCGTAACAGGTAATCGGATCGAGGTCGTTCTCTTCCACAACAATGTTCGCCCTCAGGTCATTAAGAGCATGATGATCATTGGTGCTGGGAAAATTGCCTACTACCTACTCAATATTCTTCAAGATGTGCGTCGCAAGATCGATCTCAAGGTCTTAGAAGTCAATCGCGAGCGGGCGGAATTCTTTAGTCAAGAATTTCCTGATCTCTATGTCGTCCATGGAGACGGAACCGCTAAAGACATTCTTTTAGAAGAGAGTGCCAATAACTTCGATGCTGTGGCTACTTTGACAGGGGTCGATGAAGAAAACATCATCACCTCCATGTTCTTGGATTCTGTCGGAGTCAAAAAGAACATTACCAAGGTTAACCGAACTAGTCTGTTGGAGATCATTGGCGATCAGGATATGACCAGTATCGTTACGCCAAAACGCATTGCCGTAGACACCATTATGCACTTTATTCGCGGGCGCTATAATGCACAGTTCTCAAACCTAGAAGCTTTGCACCATGTTGCAAACGGCCGGATTGAAACCTTGCAGTTCCAAATTAAGGAAGACAATAAACTAACCCAATATCCCCTCTCTGAATTGAAATTGAAAAAAGGCGTCTTAATCGCTGCCATTATTCGAGATGGTAAGGCTATTTTCCCTAATGGAGATGACCGTTTGATGGTAGGAGATCGGATTGTCGTGACCACCTTGATTCAAAATGTCACTAAAATCTATGATTTAGTTGAGAGGTAAGCCTGATGAATAGAAGCATGATTCGTTACCTCTTGTCCAAGCTCCTCTTAATCGAGGCAGCTCTCCTGATCGTTCCCTTAGTGGTCGCTGCCATCTATCAGGAACCTGCCAAGGTTTTTGTCTCAATTGGGGCAACTGTGGCCATCTTACTTGGGCTGGGGCTACTTGGTAGTTTTCACAAACCAAAGGATTTTCACATCTATGCTAAAGAAGGAGTCCTGATTGTAGCCCTCTGTTGGATCCTCTGGTCCTTCTTTGGTGCCCTTCCCTTTGTCTTTTCGGGACAAATCCCCAACATTATCGATGCCTTCTTTGAAGTCAGCTCAGGCTTTACAACAACAGGGGCAACGATATTAGATGATGTGGGTGTCCTCAGCCACTCCCTCCTCTTTTGGCGCAGTTTCACCCATTTGATTGGGGGGATGGGAGTATTGGTCTTTGCCCTTGCCATTATGGACAATAACAAGAACAGCCACCTCGAAGTCATGAAGGCCGAAGTTCCTGGTCCAGTTTTTGGGAAGGTCGTTTCCAAATTAAAAAACACAGCTCAAATCCTCTACTTCTTGTACTTGGGCTTGTTCTTCCTCTTTGTGGTTCTTTATTTCCTTGCCGGCATGCCCCTTTATGATAGTTTTGTCATCGCCATGGGGACGGCTGGAACCGGGGGCTTTACCGTTTTTAACGACGGAATTGCCCACTACAATAGTAGTTTGATCACCTATTTGGTCAGCATCGGGGTTTTAGTCTTCGGGGTTAACTTTAACCTCTACTACTTCCTCATGATCCGAAAATTCAAAGCCTTCTTTAAAGATGAGGAATTGCGGACCTATATCACGATCGTCCTCGTGTCCAGTGTCTTGATCGCTTACAATGTCCTTCATCTCTATGCCAATGTCGCTAAGAGTTTTGAGATTTCCTTCTTCCAAGTTTCCAATATCATCACCACCACCGGTTTTGGTTATGGAACGACGGAAAAATGGCCTCTCTTTTCACAGTTCATCCTCTTGATGCTGATGGTCATCGGTGGTTCTGCTGGATCGACCGCTGGGGGGCTTAAAGTCATTCGGTGCTTGACCTTATGGCGAATCGCAAAAAATCAGGTTCTTTCGACCTTGTCTCCGAATCGCGTTCTGACCTTGCATGTCAATGATACGGTATTGGATAAGGATACACAGCATCAGATCCTCAAGTACTTTACAATATACAGTTTTATCACGATCGGCTTGCTCTTTGTAGTCAGTCTAGATAATAATAACTTCATGACGGTTGTCAGCGCTGTCTTTAGTTGTTTCAACAACATTGGACCTATGATTGGAACAGGTCAAACCTTCTCCATCTTTAGTCCGATTTCAAAACTGTTACTTTCCTTAGCCATGATTGCCGGACGGCTTGAAATCTATCCAATGATTCTACTCTTCCTCCCTAAAACATGGTCTAAACGCTGATAGACAACTCTAGTACAAAATCAACGAGAGTGGGACAGAAATCGGTAATTCGTTAGAATTCGATTTCGTCGTCCCACCTCCGCACAGTTGAGTAAGGCTGTAAAAGCTGATGAAATCAGCGTAGTAGAGCCCACTCAACCACTGCGTCTTGCTCGACAATCCAAAAATAATTGAGAGGCTAGGACTTTTGTCCCAGCCTCGTTTCTGTTTATTTGCGATCGTCCTATTTTGATTCTTCATTTCGCTTCAGACTAAAATGGTCTGGCAAGGGGTCTGGTCCCGCCTGGCTTCCAGGATGGCAACGTAGAATCCTTGCAATCCCCACCAAGACACCTTTCACACCAAAACGTTCAATCGCTTGGATCATATAATTGGAACAAGTCGGTTGAAAGCGACAAGAAGGCGGAAATAAGGGAGAGATCCATTTTTGATAGCCTCTGACCAGCGCAATCAGGATTATTTTCATGCTTTTTTAGATTTAGTTACTGCTAGATTGTGCAGCTGGCTGATTTCTTTTTTATTCAAGCGACGGTATTCACCCGGACGTAGTCCTGAGACGTCCAAATTCCCAAACTGGGTCCGGGAGAGTTTATCCACTAAAAGTCCCACAGCTTCAAACATCTTTTTAACCTGGTGGTTACGCCCTTCATGAATGGTCAACTGAACCACTGAACGATTCTTTTCGACATCCACTTTTAAGATCTCGTAAGTCGCTGGCTTGGTTTTCTTTCCATCAATGGTCACCCCTCGCGTCAAGGGACGTAAGTTTTCCTTATTGGCAATCCCTTTGACACGCGCCACATAGACCTTATCAATTTCATTTCGAGGGTGAATCATCTCATCTGTAAAATCACCATCATTGGTCAAAATCAAGACACCAGACGTATCCCAGTCCAAACGTCCCACTGGATAGATGCGCTCTGGTACTTGAGATAAAAGGTCAACGACTGTTGTCCGTCCTTTATCATCCGATACACTAGAGATGACGCCACGTGGCTTATTTAAAAGATAGTAGACCTTTTCTTCGTTATAGATTGGAGTCCCTTCTACTTCAACCTGATCACCGGTTTTAATGATGGTCGCTAATTCACGCACAACTTGGCCATTGACCGTCACCAAGCCTTGCTTGATCAGTTCTTCGGCCTTGCGACGACTAGCCACGCCTGCATGTGCAATATATTTGTTAATTCTCATCTAGTTCCTCTGTTCTCTCTGAAAATAATTGACCTTCTTCTGGATCGATGTCCACTTCTTCAACCTTTGGCAATTCCTCCAAATGATTGATCCCCATATAATCCAAAAAATACTCCGTCGTGACATACAAATTAGGACGCCCGAGGACTTCTTTTTTCCCATCTTCGCGGATCAGATCAAATGAAAGTAGTTTGGTAATAGCACCACTGGAATTGACGCCTCGAATATCATCGACCTCCACGCGGGTGATCGGTTGCTTATAAGCAATGATTGACAAGGTTTCAAGGGCAGCCCGAGACAAGCTCTGGTTCATAGGCGTTCTAGAATAGTCTCGTAAAACCGAAGCGTAGTCTGCCTTTGTCACCAATTTATAACGGGAAGCTGTCTCCATCAAACACAGACTGGTATCTGTATCCTCCTGGTATTTTTGGGCCAATTTTTCTAAACTTTGCACCACACCTGTTGGGGGTAAAGAGAGAAGATCTGCGATTTGTCTGGCAGTAATCCCTTCTTCACCCGCTACAAATAAGAGTGCTTCAATTTCAGCTAATTTGCTCATGTTCAATCCTATTTAAGTAAATTTCTCCAAAAACCCTATCTTGTACCACTGTGACCTCTTGAATCTTGATCAACTCAAGGGTTGCAAGAAATAGGGTAATGACCTCTTGGAGATCCGCTGCTTCTAGAAACAAGTCCTGCAAGAGAACTTGTGAGCGCTCGTGGAATCGGTGACGCAACTGGTCCATCAGATCCTCAATCTTGTATTCATCCTTTACAATGGTTGTATGGTTCTGGCGGAATTCTTCTTTTTTCTTGGTCAATAGTTTTGAGAAAGCCAAGAAGAGATCCACCGTGGTGCGATCATGAAGTAATTCGGTATCGTCATAAATCAATTCCATCTTTGGTTTTGAATAATAGAGGGCACGTTCCTCGTGCTGTGAGGCCATCAACTCTCCTAATTGCTTGTAAGTACGGTACTCTTCCAATTGAGAAAGGAGGTCCTGCTCTAGATCCTCTGCTTCATCCATCTCCTCTGCGACCTTAGGAAGAAGTCTTCGACTCTTGATCAGGGTTAGTTGACTCGCCATCAGCATGTATTCCCCTGCTACCTCTAATTTCATAGCCTGGAGAGTCGCCAGATAAGCCAGATACTGTTCGATCACCTTAATCAAGGGGACCTCATAGATATCCATCTGGTATTTAGAGACCAAGTGGAGCAAGAGGTCCAAAGGCCCTTCAAAATCTTTAATTTTAATATCCATTATTTATATTTTTCTAATGTCACCATGGTTTTTAGGCCCAATTCACGCGCAATACTAAAGAGATCCACACCGAGTTCACGTTGTTTCAAAATATACTGCTCACGAATTGATTGTGCCGAAAGGTCTTGGTTGCCTTTTTCGATCAAGAAGGCTTCTAACTGTCGGAATCCCCACTGACGAGAGTATGATTTTCCTTTATTATCAAAGAGATAGACACCATCGAGGAAGAGCTGCAACTCATCCAGTAAAGGCTCTGGAACTTTTAAAACCCGTTTTTGGCCATCTTTGCCCACTCGAATGACATGAAAGTCCAGCTGAATATCTTCGACCTTGACTTGGAGGATCTCACTTGGCAATAAGCCCATCTCCAGAATCAACAAGGCCATCAAGCGTCCCTGAGGGTTGGTTGATTCTTCCCAAAAATGGGTTAGATCCAACAATTCACGATCATGGGTCTTGGCCGGTTGAATTTTAGGCAAGACCAAACGATGGTATTCAGAAATAAAGCGTTCTTGATACAAATAATATAAAAATTGGTTAACAGCGGATAATTTTCGTTTTTGAACCGCCGGTTTAAAATCTTTAATCGAAGCTTGGTAAATTCTCAAATTTGTCGGCGTCACTTTTCCATGAATTGATTCAACAAATTGGTCCAAATCATAGAAATAGGCTGACTGAGAATTTTCACTTAGTTCTTTTTGATCAATAAAACTTGCAATAAATTCTTTCATTTTGGAATCATCTCGTATTCATTTGAAAAATTATGCATCAGCGAATTGATGGCTTTGAGGATCGATTTCCGCGTAATAATCCCTTGGAAATAACCTTCTTCATCCACCACTGATAAGAAGGAGTCATCCACCAACTTGTGAAGGACTTCTGTCAAATTGAAGTCTAAGCCGATGACCCCAACCTCCTTCTTTGCAACGTCTACGATATCCATCGAAGCAAAAGCCTCCTCAGGAATCTCGTGTTTCAATTGATAAGATAGAATATCCGTTAGGGAGATCGTCCCCACAAACTTGCGTTCATCCGTCACTACCGGGATGCGACTATAGCTAATCTGGCTCAACAGCAAGACCGCATGGTCTACATTGTGGGTATCAATCAAGACCGCTAAATTTTTGGCAGGAGTTAAGAACGTCTCTTCCTGCGCCAGCAAGAAACGTTCAAATTCCTTTGCTATCATCTGCTAAACTCCTTTGTCAATTCAGGGTACAACTCATGATCTCGCGTATAATACTCTACCTTGAAGTTCGAATCGGTAATCTCTATCTTGGCATACAAACACTCTCGAATCAAACCACGAGGTTGGCTAACAGATCCAGGATTCACAAAGAGGGTTCTTCCTTCCTTCCAAGCATCTGGGATATGAAGGTGGCCGTATAGACAGATATCTGCTTCTTCCTCTTGAGCCCACAGATCCAATTTTTGAAAACTAAAATTGATCTGGAAGAGATGGCCGTGGGTCTGGATGATCCGTGTTGGCCCTAGTTGGGTCACCAAGCGTTCCGGATAGCCATCATAAAAATCCATATTTCCTTGGACAACGTGGATCCCTTCCCAGACAGGATCGTCACTTTTTAGCTCAGAATCCCCATTGTGAAAGATCCCATCGACCTTACCTAGGTATTTTTCTTTAATAGCTTCAACAATGGAGCGGTCTCCATGCGAGTCACTCATAACGATGATTGTTTGCTTTGCCATGATGGAAATACCTCCAATAACTTTTTAACAGCTAAAGCACGATGTGATTGTGTATTTTTTTCTTCTAGCGTTAATTCAGCAGCAGCACGGCCCGTTTCCCCAACTAAGAAGAGAGGGTCATAGCCAAAGCCGTGTTCCCCTTTTGGCTCAAAATTAATATACCCTGGCCAATCTGCTTCCACCACTAGGCTTTCCTTACCTGGTCTTGCAACCACCAAGGTCGTATGAAACTGGGCTGAACGATCTTTCAAATCAAAGACCATGGCCAATTCGTGCAACAATTTCGCATTATTCTCTGCATCTGTCGCACCTACTCCCGCAAAGCGAGCTGACCAAACTCCAGGTAAGCCTCCCAAGATATCCACCTTCAAACCTGAATCATCCGCTAAGACTGTTTTCCCAGTTAGCTCTGCAATCGTTTCAGCTTTTAGGCGGGCATTCTCTTCAAAGGTCATCCCTGTTTCTTCAACTTCTGGAAGCTCTGGGTATTGATTGAGGTTTTCCACTTCAAAGCCTAGCTTTTCAAACATATTACGGAATTCTTTGGTTTTTCCCTCATTTCGAGTCGCAATAAGAATCGTATCTTTGACCTTGTCTTGACCCAAGAAGGCTTCCAAATCCACCCCATCACTTGGCAAATGCAAATAGAGCAATTTCCCTTTTTCAACCAAGAGCAAGGCTCCTTGACGCTGTACGATCTCAAAAGCTCTTCCCTTGACTTCATTCAAAATTTCGATCAAAAAGGTCAGAAAACGAAAGGCTGAACCATAGCGCATCACCGATAGATTGAGAGGGAATCCTTCAGGATCCTTGGCAAAGAGAAGTTCCAGCTGATCTAACAGAGTGGAAGCTTCCGCAGGCACTTGACTAAATTGGTTGTAGTCTGCATCTTCTCCCCATTGGGCAATATACCAATCTTGGGGATCTTTGTATTCAAATAGTTTGTCACTCATAAATTTACATGCTCCACATTCACTGAACGTTCTAGCCATTTTTCGGCAATCGCTGCAAAGCTATTGGCATTTGCAGTGGTATAAAAGCGGTGGGTCTGCTCTAAGAGTTCGCGACTCTTATTGAGCTCAAAATAGTTTAATAAGACGGAAATATCCCGAACACACTCTGCCCCACTATCAATCAATTTGACATCCAGTCCCATAACATTTTGAATGATCGGTTTTAAAAGGGGATAATGGGTGCATCCCAAGACTAAGGTATCAACCTTTCCAACTAGTGGTTTTAGGGTTTCGTAAACCACCTTTTTGGTCAAACTGGATGCCAACTCGTTTGATTCCACTAAAGGAACAAACTTGGGACAAGCTAAACTGCTGACTTCCATGTCTGGTGCCAGACTTTGAATCTTCTCTTTATAAATTCCAGAAGAAACCGTCATCGGCGTCCCAATGACCCCAATTTTTTGATGGGTCGTCGATTTAATGGCTGCAGAAGCTCCGGGTAAAATCACTCCTAAAACGGGAATATCAAGTTTCTCCTTGACTTCTTCCCAAACAACTGCCGTCGCTGTATTACAGGCTAAGACAATCATCTTGACATTTTTGGTCAGAAGGAAGTTCACCATCTGCCAAGTATACTCGCGAATTTGGTCTGCTGGTCTAGGGCCATAAGGTGCACGCGCTGAATCTCCAATATAGACGACATCTTCGTGAGGAAGCTGACGGAGCAATTCGCGGACAACAGTCAGGCCCCCTACTCCAGAATCTAAAAAACCAATCGGTCGGTTATCCATATCTCTTCCTTCCAAAAGGAGGGACTAAGAAATTCCTCCAAGCCCCTCTCATTTATTAGCGTGAGATTGCCCCACTCTTATTTTTTCTTGTTTTTCGCCATTGCTGATTTTTGTTGGTTCACAATTTGGCGATAGACTTGTTGAACTTTTGCTTCGCTTGGACGTTGGCCACTGGCACCTAAAAGCGTACGAACTGCTTCAACATTCAAACGTGGGTTTGATGCAAATTCTTTTTCAAATTGACGACGAAGCAAGAACATTCCTGCAACCATCCCACCAAAGAAAGCTAAAATAATCAACAAAATTCCTAAAAAGAGATTCATACAATTTTCTCCGATCCATTATTTTTACATAACTATCATTATATCAGACAATCGCTTATTTTTCAATGTCAAAGCCGTAGAGTGTCGCAAGATAATCTTCTGGTTTTTCTGCTCGACGAATTAAACGGGCCTGCCCATCTTCTTGAAGCAAAACTTCTGCTGAACGCAACTTAGCATTGTACTGATAGCCCATTGAAAATCCATGGGCTCCAGTGTCATGGATCACGAGCAAATCTCCAATCTCCGTCACGGGTAGTTCTCGTTGTTTCGCAAATTTATCGTTATTTTCACAGAGACTTCCCACGACATCGACCACTTCAGTCGGTTCCTCTGGACGATCCATATTGGTGATATGGTGATAAGCACCGTACATAGCCGGTCTAAGAAGGTTCACAGCTGAAGCATCGACGCCCACATAGGTTCGATAGGTTTTCTTTTTATGAGTGACTCTGGTTACCAAGAGGCCGTGTGAAGCCAGCATAAAGCGACCAAGCTCGGTATAGATTTTCACATGACCAAGTCCTGCCGGTTTGAGAATCTCATCAAAAACGCGGTGCACGCCTTCCCCAATAATGGCAATATCATTTGGTTCTTGTTCTGGTTTGTAATTAACCCCAACTCCACCAGAGAGGTTGATGAAGCCCAAGTGGACACCTGTTTTCTCGACGACTTCCACTGCCAATTCAAAAAGTTGACGCGCTAGCTCTGGATAGTAGTCGTTGGATACTGTATTAGAAGCCAATAAAGCGTGAATGCCAAACTCTTCCACACCTAGTTCTTTCAACTCAATAAAGGCTTGGATCAATTGCTCCTTGGTCATGCCAAACTTGGCTTCTTCAGGATTGTCCATAATATCGGTTCCCAGTTCAAAAACTCCACCAGGATTATAGCGGCAAGAAATGACCTTGGGGATGCTAGTCACAGACTTCAAGAAAGCAATGTCTTCATAGGCATCCAGATTGATAGTTGCCCCTAATTCTCTAGCATAGACAAATTCATCAGCTGGCGTGTTGTTAGAAGAAAACATAATCTCTTTCCCACTAAAGCCGAGTTTATCTGCCATTAACAATTCCACATAGCTGGCGGTGTCGACTCCACAGCCCTCTTCTTGCAAAATTTTTAGGATCGATGGATTAGGAGTCGCCTTGATGGCAAAGTATTCCTTAAATCCTTCATTCCAAGCAAAAGCTTGATGGAGGGCACGAGCCGTTTCACGAATTCCTGCTTCATCATAGAGATGGAAAGGGGTAGGGAATTCTTGGGTCAGACTTTCTAATTGTTCACGGGTTACAAAAGGTGTTTTCATGAGCTCTCATTTCTATTCTTTAGTCACTATTAGTATAGCACAAGTCGGAAGACAAAAAAAGCCGAGGCAACTGCCCCAGCTCAGTCTCTCTTTGATTAGTCGTTTCTTCCGAAAATACGAAGAAGGCTGATAAAGAGGTTGATAAAGTCAAGATAAAGTTCCAAAGCCATCGCTACTGCCCAGCCTGTAGCAGGTTGACCATTTGTTTGATCATAGACATAGCGAATCTTTTGGTTATCCCAAGCTGTCAATCCTGCAAAGAGGAAGACAGAGATAATACTCAAGATATAGTCCATTCCAGAACTTCTCAAGAACATGTTCACAACAGAAGCGATGATCACACCGATCAAGACTCCCATCAAGGCACGTCCCATACCAGACAGGTCTTTTTTCACGACGCGTCCGATAGCTCCCATGACAATAAACATCAAGGCACTGACCAAGAAAGCCTTATAGACAGTCGCTTGCATGTAGCGAGCAATGATAAAGCTCAAGGTAAAGCCATTCAAAGCTGAGTAGATCAAGAAGATCGGAAGAGCAGACGGGCTATTTTTAACAGCCTTCCCACTTGCAACAAAGACCAAGATCAATTCTACAACGACTGCTGCGTAGTATACCATTGGTGCTGTTGTTAAGATTTGAACGAAGAAGTCTTGAAAGACTGTCATCATAAGACCAGACACAAGGGCTGAAATCCCTACACCGATCCCCACTAAGGAATAGATTTTGTTATAAAAAGCATTCAATCCACTTTGTTCTTGGATTACTGAATCATTATACATATAAACAAGTTCCTTTCAAATTTGTTTACTACGATTTTAACATTTTTCGATGAAAAAATCTCCTTTTGGCCATCTTTTTACGCCATGGTTCTGAAGCTTCCTTAACAGCCCAGTATTTATCCACCATCGTCACCACAAAAGATTCTTTGTAGCGAGGCGGAGCAAGGGTAGCTCCCCACATGTGTTTAATAATGATGTCTTCTTCCTTGGCATTGAGATCTGTAATCTTTCGCGCATTTCTCACGGCAATGCGGGGATGGATCCAGGCGTGACTCTTGGTAAACTTGGTCTCGCGCCAATCATAGTAAAAGAGGTCATGTAAGAGCCCGCCCCGAGCCGTACTTTTGGCATCCCAGCCAAATTTTTTTGCCAATTTATAACTAGTATAGCTAACATGAATGGAATGCTCCAAACGATTGGAATGAATATGGTGGGGAATGTCAGCTAATTTTTGAACCTTAGGATGCTGGATTAGATGGCCCACATAGGCCATGTATTCTTTGTCACGATGATATTGCATAAGATAACCACCTTTCGTTGATTGGCTCTCCCAATAAGACCTCCATCAACTTCTTCTTACAGGTTAAGTATACTGCTTTTTCTCAAAATTTCCTTAAAGAAAACATCAAAATTCCTGCTGCCACTGCAACATTCAAACTCTCTGCCCGACCTGGCATGGGAATATGAACCAGCTGGTCTGCTTGTGCCGCCATTTCCTGGCTGATGCCATTTCCTTCATTGCCCATAACAAGGATAAACTGATCGGTCTGAGGAAGCTGACGGTAGTCAATGGAAGCTTCTGAAAGCGTCGTTGCGAGAACTGCTAGATGTGATTGTGCAGCTCGCTCCAATAGTTCTTCCCGATCCAGTTTCCAGATAGGAATATGGAAATGACTGCCCTGCATGGATCGAAGGGTCTTGAGACTGTATAGATCTGCGGAGGCTTTCGATAGCATGACGCCATCAAAGCCAGCTGCATCTGCTGTTCGAATCATAGTCCCTACATTGCCAGGATCCTGTACATCCTCCAAATAGAGGAAGCGTCCTTGTAGCTGATCCGGAAGTTCTGGCTGCTCCAGAGCGATCTCTGCGACAATCCCTTGCGGAGTCTTCGAATCTACCAAGAGACTTAAGATCTCCGGAGTCACGACGGTGACTTTTTGGATGTCCTCTACCCGGTCTAAATAGGCTTCTAAAACAAAGACCTGCCGAATCTTCGCATGATTTTCTACTGCCTCTTCAAACAGATGCCAGCCTTCAATGAGATAAGAATCTGTCCGGTATTTTTTTTGATGTAATTTTTTAGCATTTTTGATTACATTATTTGATTTAGACGTTATAATATTCATAGAACTATTATAGCACAAAGAAAAAGAAGAAATCATGCCTCAGATAGATTTCTTCGAGTCAAGGAGGTCGTACATGCAAAAGGTAAAAATGATTGCCCAAGGACGGGTTCAAGGGGTTGGCTTTCGCTGGGGAGTGTACAGTCTTGCTTTAGAGATCGGTGGGATTACTGGCCGTGTCTGGAATAATGACGACGGAACGGTTGGCATTCTGGCCCAGGCAGAGTCTAGTAGCCAAATGGCCAAATTCATCCAAGAAATTCGCAAAGGTCCTACGCCTTTTGCGCATGTGACTTATTTAGATGTTACGCTCGCAAACTTTGAAAACTATACAGACTTCAGAATTGCAAATTAAGACTAGAGAACTATTGTGTATTTTCAAAAAAAACAGTAGAATAGAAAGGTAACATTAAAAAAAAGAAGGAACTATTTGTGAAAAAAAATAAACTTGCATTACTTGCATCGATGGGACTAGCTTCGCTTGTCTTCTTGTCAGGATGCGTGAGTGTCGATCGAAAAACCGGAAATCCGACTGGATTGATCTGGAATCTTCTTGGCCGTCCAATGGGCGAAGCCATCAAATTCTTTGCAAACAACCTTGGCTTGGGCTTTGGGATCGGGATTATTATCGTCACCTTGATCGTGCGTTTAATCATCTTGCCACTTGGTTTGTACCAATCATGGAAGGCAACCTACCAATCTGAAAAGATGAACTACTTAAAACCTATCCTTGGGCCAATCCAAGAGCGCATGAAGAACGCTAGCACACAAGAAGAAAAGCTATTGGCGCAACAGGAATTAATGGCTGCTCAACGTGAAAATGGAGTCAGCATGTTTGGTGGAGTTGGGTGTTTGCCGCTCTTGATCCAAATGCCATTCTTCTCAGCTCTTTTCTTTGCAGCTCAACACACCAAAGGGGTAGCAGATAGTAGCTTCCTTGGCATTGCTCTTGGCAAACCAAGCTTGCTCTTGACGGCTATCGTTGCGGTTCTTTACTATATCCAAAGTATGCTTTCTCTTCATGGAATTGAAGATGAAACCCAAAAGGAAAGCATGCGTAAAGCATCACTGATGAGTCCGATTATGATCGGTGTCTTCTCATTGATCTCTTCAGCTGGAGTGACTCTTTACTGGGTAGTCGGTGGGGTGATCCAAATTATCCAACAATTTGTGATCAACTACTTGATTCGTCCAAATCTTCGCAAACGGGTCGCTGAGGAATACAAAAACAATCCTCCAAAAGCGACTAGTCACCGCGTGAAAAAAGATGTCACACCAACTGCGACGACACAAATCCAACACAAACCAAAAAACAACCGCAATGCAGGAAAACAACGCAATAGAAAGTAGTACAAACTACTAAATTCTAGCGAAAATAGAGCAGCACTTGAACCAAAGGGTTCAAGTGCTTTTTTGATACCGTTCAGTCAGTCAACGTAGAATTTTCAGCCTCACAAGGAGATTAAGAGCACAAAAAAATAGGCCCTCTTGGAGAGCCTGCTTTTTATAGTTACGCTGTTTTTTCTACGTTCAAAATTTTCACTTGGTAGCTTCCAGCTGGTGTCTCAACAGTGACAACATCACCTGTCTTCTTACCAATCAATGCTTGACCAATTGGGCTTTCGTTAGAGATCTTGCCAGCAAAGGCATCTGCCCCTGCTGAACCGACGATGCTGTATACTTCCTCATCTGTTTCGCCAACTTCTTGGACTGTAACAGTTTTTCCGATCGCAACTTCGTCTACTGCAACAGCATCACTATCAACGATTTCTGCATAACGGATTTTTGTTTCCAAGCTAGAGATTTGACCTTCAACAAAAGCTTGTTCATCTTTTGCTGCTTCATACTCAGAGTTTTCTGAGAGGTCACCATATGAACGAGCGATTTTAATCCGTTCCACCACTTCAGGTCGACGGACCAATTTCAATTCTTCTAATTCTTGTTCCAATTTTTCTTTTTCTGCTAGGGTCATTGGGTATGTTTTTTCTGCCATTATTCTTCTCTTTCTATTATTTGAATGAAAAAGCTGTGGACGCGCCACATGCTTTTTCTAGTTTGAACTTGCTTGTGTCAATTTGCTATTGACGTGTTCTTCAACATTTTTATTGTGTTCTTCGTATGTCTTAGCGAAGAAAACTTCACCATTTTCGACATTTGCGACAAAATACAAGTAATCGGTCTTACTTGGGTTCACCGCCGCTTCGATCGCTGATACTCCAGGGTTATCCACTGGGCCAGGCATCAAGCCGGTATTCTTATAAATATTATAAGGGGAATCCAGCTCTGTATCGATCGTTGCATCTTCTTTTAAGGTCGTCTTTTGACCAAGTTTCCCTTCTGCATAAAGAATTGCAATATTACTTTGCAAAGGCATGTCTTGGTTCAAGCGGTTATAGAAGACACTCGCGATATCTTTGCGGTCCTGATCCGTCGCCCCTTCTTTTTCAACCAAGGAAGCAAGAGTCAATACTTCGTTTACATTGATGTTCTTGCTCTCAAGCGTTTCATAGTATGGGGTTAAGTTTTGATCCATTGCCGCAAGCATCTGATCGATCATCTCTTTCACTGTGGTATCTTTCCCATAGTTATAGGTAGCTGGGAAGAGATAACCTTCTAAACGGTAGCGAACACCAGAATCCTTACTTGGAAGACTCGCCAAGAGCTTAGGATATTTGGCCACCATCTTCTCAATAAAGGCATCGTCTTGGACAGCCTTCAAGAAATCTTCTTTCTTAAATGGAGTCTTGCCTGCCTTCTTAGTGGAGACATCGGCGGTGATAGCCGTCGCAATCTGATCAATCGTATAGCCTTCTGGAATCGTGACCTTTCCAAGAACTGGAGCCTGAGGAGTTTTGGTTCCCTCTTCTTGCAGTTTTTGGATGATGGTTTCTAGATCCATGCTCTTTTGCAAGTTGAAATAACCGGATTTGAAATTGCTATAATTCTTGAACTTGGTATAGTAGTTAAAGAACTGGCCATTTTTCACGAGCCCTTTTTTCTCAAGGATCGCGCCAATCTCACGATTACTTGAACCTGCCGGAATCTCAACCGTTACGAATTCTGTTGCATTTTTATCCATTGGTTTGACAGCTGAATGGATATAGGTTACTGCAAAGATCCCAGTAGCAACGATCACAATCAACAAAAGGCTGACTACTGTCTGCACAATTCGTTTAGCGATTTTATTTTGTTTCTTTTGTTTTTGTTGACGTTGGTTACGAGAAGAGCGCGATAAGCTTTTCTCTACTGGTTCCTGACTTGGTTCTTTTTTAGCAGGCTTTGTAAGCTCGCTCTGTTCTTCCACAGCAGGAGTCGCCTTTACTGGCTCCACTGGTTCTTCTTTGGGAGCCAACACAGATTCTTCTACTTTTGGAGGTGATGTTGCTTCCTCCTCCTCTTTCAGTGAAGAAGGGGTTTCAATGCTTCGATCAGGTAGATCATACTCTTTTTCGATCTTTAGAAGTTGCTCATTGGCCTCTTCTAAGTCTCTGAGGATCTGCTCTTTGAAGCTTAATAACTTCTCACTGTCTTGTGATTTATCAGTCAAATAATTGACCTCCCTCATCATAATCCTTAATATTATATCTTAAAAGATTTAGAAAAGCAATACAAATCGCCCTTCTTCTTCAAAACACCTATTTAATTAAGGTTTTCATTTTCCCAGACCAGATTGTACCAAACTTCGCCCGCATATTGGGATTCTGAAAGACCCTCATTGGTAAATCCTTGCTTTTCATAATAAGGAATCAAATAATCATGACAGGTCAAATTGATTCCTTGACGGCCCTCCTTAATCACAATCGCTTTCATCGCTTCAAGCAAAAGGGTTCCCACTCCAAGTCCTTGGGCTTCTTTAGCAATGGATAGACTCGTAATGGAAATAAAGCCCTTTTCTAAATGACTTAGATCTTCAACCTCTGAAAAAGAGGAATCGATCAAATAGCGCTCCGGTCTAACAGGTCCTTCTAAATAGCCTAAAATCTGACCCTCGCACTCGGCTACTAGAAAAGTCGTTTGGATCTTTTCAATGTGATCTTTTAAAATCTCACGCGCAATCGCTTCTTCTTCTGAGAAATTTTCAAGCTCAATGCGCTCGATGGCATCCAAATCCTGCAGCTCTGCCTGTCTAATGTGAATCTTTTCTTTCATCATTTACTCCTTCTATCGTTCCCAAACCATATGGATACCTCGATCAGACTCAGCTTCATCTCGAAATCCTTGCTGGGAAAAATAAGATAGTAAGTCTTCTGAACAATCGATCCAAATGGCTTCCTTTTCCTTTTGAACAGCTAGATCCTTTAAAGCAGCGATTAAAATAGAACCATAACCTTGACCTTGAAAGGCCGGTCTCACTGCTAATCGCAATACGATTAGGTTTCCTTTTAAAGGCTGGTCTTCTGTCGCCAACAAGTAAGCCACAGCATCCCCCGCCTGCTCTGCAAGCAAAGAAATGGCTTCCTTCGAACCTAGCGCTTCCTCAAGAATGGCTCTGTGCTCCTTTCCTTCATTGTCATGAAGTTCTTCTTCTAGCAACAGCAACTGTTCTTGATCAGCTGGGGTGATTGATCGAATTATCATCCTGCTTTCCTCATCTCATACTCCTTCAGTGGACAGATAAATTTGAGTCTGGAACCAATCGATTCCAGACTCAATCATCTCTTATTGTACACTATGTGTCAAACTAGATAATAATCGCTCAAATGAGTATTCATAGGTTTGAATATCTCCAGCTCCCATAAAGACATAGACCGCATTATCATGGTCAAGAAGAGGAGAAACATTCTCAGCTGTAATAATCGCTGAACGTTTGACAATTTTTGCTTCCAAATCTTCAACTTTCACATCGCCGTGATCGACTTCCCGTGCAGAACCATAGATCTGTGCCAAGTAAACAGCATCTGCTTGATTCAAGGCTTCTGCAAATTCATCTAACAAGGCAATGGTCCGTGTAAAGGTATGTGGTTGGAAAATAGCCACAATCTCTTTACTTGGGTATTTTTGACGGGCCGCATCCAAGGTTGCAATAATTTCCGTTGGATGGTGCGCAAAGTCATCGATGATGACTGTTCCATTGACTACTTTTTCAGTGAAGCGACGTTTTACGCCGGCAAAGGTCTTCAAATGCTCGCGGACCAAATCTAAGTCAAATCCTGCAATGTAAAGCAAGCCAATAACAGCTGTGGCATTCATGATGTTGTGACGACCAAATGTTGGGATATGGAATTGCCCCAAGTCTTCTCCACGGAAATGAACGTTGAAGGTTGAACCAGTCGTTGAACGAAGCAGGTTGCTTGCCACAAAATCGTTCGTCTCCTTATCAAAACCATAGTAATAAATTGGTGCTGATGAGGTAATCCGACGCAATTCTTTGTCTTCTCCATAAATGAAGAGTCCTTTGCTGATTTGTTTAGCATAATCGTTAAAGGCATTAAAGACATCTTCCAAGCTCGTGAAATAGTCTGGATGGTCGAAGTCAATATTGGTGATGATGCTGTATTCAGGATGGTAAGGCATAAAGTGGCGTTCATACTCATCTGATTCAAAGACAAAGTATTTGGCTGCCGCAGAGCCACGACCTGTCCCGTCACCAATCAAATAACTGGTATCAGTGATATTTGATAAGACGTGCGAAAGCATCCCTGTTGTAGAGGTTTTTCCGTGTGCTCCGGCAACCCCCATACTGACGAAGTCACGCATAAATTCACCAAGGAATTCATGGTAGCGTTTATAGGTTAGGCCATGCTCATCTGCATAAGCGATTTCCACATTGTTATCTGGACGGAAAGCATTCCCGGCAATGAGGACCTTGTCGCCTTCCAAATTTTTCACATCAAATGGATAAATTTGAATTCCTGCCTGTTCCAAGCCACGTTGCGTAAAGTAATACTTCTCAACATCTGACCCTTGAACCGTATGTCCCATTTGATGAAGCATGAGAGCTAAAGCACTCATCCCAGCTCCTTTAATTCCAATAAAATGGTATGTATTAGACATGTTTTCTCCTTATTCTTGATCTAGATGGGTTAAATCCAATTCTTGTTTGATTGGCTGTGGTTTCAACTTGTGCTGATCTTTATTGTATATTTGGCTAGTCTTTAAGAAATCATAATTGTTTTTCTTTTCAGTCGGTTCTGCCACTTCTGGTTCTCCTGCAGATTCGAACTCTGCAAGGATCAACTGATCTTGTCGCAATCGTTTGCTGTATTTCAATAATTCACCCGGGTTTTCCTTTTGGAAGGGAGCCGTTGGCTGACCAGGTTTCCGTTCTGAAATAAACGGTTTTTTCCGCTTACTTGTAGTAGCTGCTGGATCCGTTGTCAGATAGGGTGCTGTGCGTTTCTTTTTCAGATCCTCACGCGCACGCTCTCTCGCTTCCTCTGCATAACGATTGGCAGGGCTTTTTTTATCAATCGGCTCTTTAAAATCAGGTTTTCTTACTGGCCGTCTTTTCGGTAGGGGCTCTTCTAGTGGTTGATGGTAAGGATGCTTAGGTTTGGTGTTTTCAGCAATCGGTTGCCATTCCAAATAATTTTTATCCACATAGTCGCCTGTAATGTTACTAATCAAATCTGTTTCATCATACAGGTTCATGTGGGGCATCTCTGTTAACATCAACTCATTATCCCCTACTTGAGGAAAATATTTTTCTGTCATGCTTTCTTCCTTTCGACACTCCATTAATTATAAACTATTCACAGAATTTTTCAAGCTATTCTGACGGAATTCCAAGAATCTCACGAATTTCCTCAACCGATAAGCTGGATCGTGTTTCCGTTCCATCTAAAATCGTTGAGACCAAGTGTCTTTTGGAAGCTTGCAGTTCTTGGATTTTCTCTTCAATCGTACCACGAGTAATCATGCGGTAAACTTCAACATTTTGTTCCTGTCCCATTCGATGGGCACGTCCAATAGCCTGGTCTTCCACTGCAGGATTCCACCACAAATCGACTAAGATGACCGTATCGGCACCAGTGAGGTTTAATCCGACCCCTCCAGCCTTCAGAGAAATGAGAAAAGCATGGCGCTCACCTGCATTAAAGGCATTGGTCATTTCTTGACGATCTTTAGCGGGAGTGGAACCCGTAATTTTAAAGGAGGTCATGCCAAGCTGGTCAATTTCCTGCTCTAGGATATCCAGCATGCCTCTAAATTGAGAGAAGATCAAAACCCGGTGTTCGCCATCCTTGATTTGACCCAAAAGATCTCGAAGACTCTCCAATTTCCCACTATCTCCCTGATAGTCTTCCATAAAGAGGGCGGGGGTATCACAGATTTGGCGAAGACGCATGAGACCCGAGAGAATTTCCACCTTGCTCCGATTTAGTTCTTCCTCACTAGAGGTTCGAACCCGATCTTGAATTTGTTTTAATTGAGCCAAATAGATCGTTTTTTGACTTTCATCCAACTCATTGTGGTAGGTTGTTTCAATTAAGTCCGGTAATTCTTGGAGCACTTCATCTTTTTTCCGTCTCATGACGAAAGGTTTGACAAAACGCGCAATGGTCTCAGGACTCAATTTTAGAAATTCTTTTTTAGCCGGAAACAGCCCTGGAAGTACAATTTGAAAAATAGACCAGAGTTCTCCCACATGATTTTCAATCGGTGTTCCAGATAGGGCAAACACATGCGGAACTTCAAAGCCACGTAAGTGTTGGGCAATCTTGGTTTGGGCATTTTTCATGACCTGGGCTTCATCTAAAATCAAGTACTCATACTGATTTTTCTGGTATTCCTCCACATCTTGCCGGAAAGAAGCGTAACTAGTGATAACCACCTGTGGATTGGTTGCGATGAGTTCATCTCGGTGTTGCTTGAGACCGTAGACGACTGCCACTTCCATCTGAGGAGCGAATTTTGAAAATTCTTGTTTCCAGTTGTAGATGAGACTGGACGGTGCTAGAATCAAGATTTTAGTTTCAGTTTTAGAGACACTCGTTAAAAATGAAATAGTCTGCAGGGTTTTCCCAAGCCCCATATCATCCGCTAAAATACCGCCAAAACCATAATGATTTAGCATGGAGAACCATTTGACCCCTATTTCTTGGTAATCCCTCAGGGTCGCTTGGATTGTCATCTGAGGGAGGTGGTAATCTTCTGGATGAGTCAGATCATGAGCCAAATTTCGAAATTCATCTGAAAAATGAACATTGTCTTGATCTGCCAACAAATCAGATAGCTGA
Organism: Streptococcus sp. SP1; assembly: GCF_030440005.1. Lineage (NCBI taxonomy): Bacteria > Bacillati > Bacillota > Bacilli > Lactobacillales > Streptococcaceae > Streptococcus > Streptococcus sp. SP1. The sequence continues at coordinate 20,073 of NZ_JAQFJJ010000010.1, read as the reverse complement.
TAAGCAGCAATCCGGCGAGCATGTAGTTTCCCACCCTTGCTCATTTTAGCTCGCAGATCTGCCAAGGCCCGACTGATCTTCTTGGTTTCTTCATCAAAAACAAGGACCTTCCCTGTATGGCTGACAAAATAATCTTCTTGCCCCACCAAAGCTTTGAGAACCTGGTCCACTTCAGCTGGATCCACACTTTCAAAGTCAAAACCGATCTCCAGTAGACTGCCATTGGTTTTAACATCAATTTTTGGACGCTCCACTTGATAAAGATCTAAAAGGCTATCAGAGAGGGTAACCTCTCCTAAGGCTTCAAAAGTCGGGATCTGTTGGTGAAAGAATGGATAGATTTGCTCACTTGATAAAGGACTTCTTTGGGAAGAAAAGTCGTCTGTAAAACCTGCTGCTAGCATGGTTGAAAAGACTTCTTGCTCCTTATCGAAATCACTGGAATAAGGAAGATTGAGGAGTTCCTCACGCGTGGTCACCGCACGATCCTGGTATTGAAAGACCACGTCCAGTAGAACAGTCTGGTCCTGTGCTAGATCAAAATGAAATTCTGGAGTGAAATCGTGGATTAAAAAGCTGGTCGGAGCCGTTATTTTCCCCAGTTTTTTGAACTCATTTAAACTATAAGAAAGCTTTGTTTGGTCCGTTGGATCAAAATGCAGACGTTTTTTGCGATCCTGATCCATCGGAAGATCTTGGATGGCCTTCCATAGGGTCCGCTGTTGGGGCGTCAGGTGATAGAAGACACCATTTCGAAACAGGTAAACAGCAGACTCGACAACCTTCACTTGTGGCTCCGTAATGATCAATTCGTAAAAATCACCATGGTCTTCCACCTGAAAATGAAAGAGCTCTTCCTCCTCATGGACATCCCGAAAATGGACTTCTTGAAAATCATACAAGCTATATTGCAAGAGGAAGGAATCCAAATTCATCAGTAATTCCACAGCTTCTTCAAAGAGAGTCGGTGGAAAATAAAGATGGCGCCCAGCATTGGGAAAGAAATCTTGCTCTTTCGATCCACCATCTGTGACCAAGCCTTGTAGGAAATTAATCACATCCTGACTAGCCTCATCAAATTCTAAGTAAGAAATGGGTTCATAATAACTTTTGCCAATTGCAAAGTGTCCTTCTTTCTGAAGAGTCTGCAAAAAAGCTAGCACATCTCTGATCACATAAGAGCGCTCGTCTGGCAAGCGACGAATGCGAAGAGTCCACAAGAATTGACCAGAGTATTCATCCTCCTGCCCAACAGTTGATAAGACATAGCGAGTTTCTTTCTTTTCGATTTTTGGAAGGACCTGGTCTAAAAACAAACTTCCAAAAGATACCTTCTCCTGAGTTTCCTCTGTCACAGTGGCATCTTCTTCAAGACTTGCAAGAGCTGCTTTCCCACTGTCATCATTCTTCAAAAAAGCTTCCACAGCTGCCAGATGCGTACAGAATTTTTTCTTTTGAAAGAAAGCACAGCTACAAAAAACGGCATCGTCATCCAAACTGTAACGCAAGCTTTCTTCTTCCACCCGAAAATATAGGTATTTTTCTTTTACTTCCTGAAGGGAAACTTTCCCAGCTTCATAGAGAAGGCTCCCTTGTGAACGAACCTTCCCAGGAATTAATTTTGCCATGTTTACCACCTTAGATTAATCCCTTTATTATACCATATTTAAGAATAAATTAGAAAAAATAGTTATCATCTTGAAAGGATTTTAGCCCGTTTTTCACCTGATTTCGTAACACTCTCAGTTCAAACAGCTATCCCTAATATTTATCTGTTAACTGTTTGATCAAATAGCTAAACAAAGGGAATAGCAAAATCCCGATTGCTCATAGAGAAAAGAAAAAACATGACCTTATTTTTTAATAAAATCCCCAGCAATAGGATCAAGAGCTCCAAGCTTACGATCGAACCGAGAAACAAGAGATACAGATAGATTTTAAATAATAAGTACACAAACCTAAAGCTCTCATGATGTTCATGAGTTTACTCTTCTCAACCTTAAAAAAAGCTAAGGAATAAAGCATATCCGGACGATGATACTACGCATCTGACTATCCTCTACTTCATTTTACCAGCTTATTAAAAAAAGCAACGCTTATGCGCTACTTTTAGTTGTTTTCATAGATGGAAGAATGAGCATTTTATCATTTGAAATATCCTTCTCCACTTTGATCCATTTGTCTCGTATTCCCTACTTCCGTTTTCGCGCAATCAAATGGATTGGAGTTCCTTCAAAAACAAAGGCCTTGCGAATTTGGTTCTCCAAGAAACGGAGGTATGAGAAGTGCATCAGTTCTTCTTCGTTAACAAAGACCACAAAAGTTGGCGGCTTGGTTGCCACTTGTGTCGCATAGAAGATCTTGAGGCGTTTTCCTTTGTCGGTCGGCGTTGGATTAATGGCAATGGCATCCATAATCACATCGTTCAAGACAGCTGAAGGAATCCGTGTATTTTGACTCTCACTAATCTGTTTGATCATCTCTGGCAACTTGTGCAAGCGTTGTTTGGTCAAGGCAGAGACAAAGACAATCGGCGCATATGAAAGGTATTGGAATTGATCACGAATGTCATCTTCCCACTGCTTCATGGTATGGTTGTCTTTTTCAATGGTATCCCATTTGTTGACAACAATGATCATACCTTTACCAGCTTCATGAGCAAAGCCAGCGATCCGCTTGTCATACTCCCGAATCCCTTCTTCGGCATTAATGACCATCAAAACCACATCTGAACGGTCGATGGCACGCATGGCACGCATGACAGAATATTTCTCAGTGTTTTCATAGATTTTACCAGATTTGCGCATACCAGCTGTATCGATCATGGTAAATTCTTGGCCATCTGCATCGGTAAAATGGGTATCGATGGCATCCCGTGTGGTTCCAGCAACAGGGCTTGCGATGACCCGGTCTTCTCCTAGGATCGCATTGATCAAGCTTGATTTCCCAACATTTGGGCGACCAATCAAGCTAAATTTGATGATATCTGGATTTTCTTCTTCTGTTTCATTCGGAAGATTTTCAATGATGGCATCAAGTACATCCCCAGTTCCGATCCCGTGGACAGAGGATACCGGTAATGGTTCACCCAGTCCCAAGGCATAAAAGTCATAGATATCATTGCGCATCTCTGGGTTATCCACCTTGTTGACTGCAAGAATGACCGGTTTATGAGTCTTATACAAGATACGAGTGACATATTCATCCGCATCCGTGATCCCTTCTTTTCCAGAAACAACAAAGACGATCACATCTGCTTCGTCCATGGCAATTTCTGCCTGATGCTTGATTTGCTCCATAAATGGGGCATCTACGTCATCAATCCCCCCTGTATCAATGATACTAAATTTTCGATTCAACCACTCAGCTGTTGCATAAATGCGGTCACGAGTGACTCCTTCTACATCCTCAACGATGGAAATCCGCTCACCGGCAATCCGGTTAAAGAGTGTAGATTTTCCGACATTGGGACGGCCTACAATCGCAATAGTTGGTAGGGCCATGATTTCCTCTTTTCTAATGAAAGGCGAGATTTCGGTTCAAGAACGCCTCTCTTCATTTCATAATAGTTTGTGTTTTTCTAGTAGTTTTTTGGTCTCTTCTTGTTCAGGTTGACCAAATTGAGCTGCAAGGCGCTCGCTCCAGCTGTCTGTTACACGCGCTCCAGCATAATCTGCCTGAACCTTGTCATAGGCAGTCACAACTGATAGGTCTTGTTCTTGGTATTCTTCTTCAAAAGCAACCTGCTCCAATGGCAAGCGTGGTTTCACTGCATGTTGCTGGTTGGGTACTCCGAGAGCAATCCCAAAAACAGGGTAGGTATAGTCTGGCAGACGGAAGAGTTCTGAGACTTCTTCTGAACAGTAGCGCAACATGCCGATAATCACTCCACCATAGCCGAGACTTTCAGCTGCCAATAGCGTATTTTGAGCTGCTAGAGCCGCATCCACTGAGGTGATCAGTAAGTTGTCCACCCCTTCAGGATGGAAATCCTGCTCATGGAGTTTGACAGCTTTTTCAGCGCGGTTTAAATCACCAACAAAGAGAAGAAAGACGTCTGATTGGCGAATCGCTTCTTGAGGAAGCAAGTCGTAAAGAGCTTCTTTCTTTTCCTTGCTTTTGACCACAATCACAGAATAAGACTGAAAGTTTTTCCAACTTGATGCCATCTGCCCAGCTGATAAGATTTCCTTGAGGTCAGCTTCTTTGATGGCTTCTTCCTTAAAACGGCGAACAGAAAAATGAGATTTCATTAAACGGATGGTTTCATTCATCGGCGATTCACTCCTTCCAAATGGATTTCCTTGGCTAAAAATTTCACGCGCTCCATGACACGTTTGGCCTGCCATGTTTCATCTCCATTGCGCGAAACCGCAAAATGACGCTCCAACTCTTCAAAATTAAAGTTAGAAGTAAAGAAGGTTGGGAGATTTTCCTGCATCCGGTGTTGCAGAATCACCTGTAAAATTTCATCTCGCACCCAGGCTGACATCTGTTCCGCACCGATATCATCAAGAATTAAAATTTCGGCTTTTTTCACCTGATCGACGGTTTCTTTGACCAAGCCCGAACTGATTGCATTTTTGACATCGATAGCAAAACTTGGGAAATGAAGTAGGGTAGTTGAGGCCTGGCGCTTTTCGGATAAATCATGAGCCAAAGCTGCCATCATGTAGCTCTTTCCTACTCCGAAATCACCATAGAGGTAGATCCCCTTTTGATATTCAGGATAGTTGGCCACAAAATTGGCTAATTCTTCAAAAGCCTCGAAACGTCCTTTATCATCGAGCTCTACCTTGGCTAGACTCGCTTCTTTCAAGGTCGAAGGGAGATTGATCAAGTTAAGACGTTGGTTGATTGCAGCTCGTTTTTGGGCTTCGATTAACTCTGGCGTTTCCTCATAAGCGACATCCGCATAGCCTTCATTCATGGTGAGGATGGGCTTATAACCTTTGGCAATATAATCCGAATCTCCCAATAAGAAACGATTGCGTTCACTAATGTATTGATTAAATTTTGAAATACTACGTCGAATTTCTTGCTCAGACAAAGACTGGTCCTTAATAAAGGCAGCAACTTCTTGATCTGCCAAGATCTGTGCGACCAAATCCTCATAGTTAAATTGACGTGCACGGTTCATGTGAGACATGGTTTGACCTACACTTTCCATCTACTCACCTCCTTGATTCAGTTTTTCTAACAGGCGTTGTTTCTCTTTAGCAAGATCCACCTTTTCTGCTTGACTGGTCTGATTTTGATAATTTGGTTGACTCCACTTGGGAACATTGCTGTGCTTGCCATTGGCTGATGTAGGACTCGTCCCCTTGTTTCCTTGAGCCTTAGCTTGCTCCTGGCGTTCTCGAACTTTTAAAATCGCTAGTTCTGCACTGTTGACCCCTTGATAAGAAAAATCATTTCCTACCTTCAAAGCATACTTTTCATTGAGATTAGCAGACTGGGTCTTGTTAAAGGTCAACAATAAGATAATATTGATCACCTCATCTAGTAAGCCTAGATCAGCTAACTTGGATAAAGTCTTGCGTTCGCTCTGCGTAATGGTCGCATTGCGCGCCTTCTTAATCTCCGCTAGAAATTGTAAGCTGGATTTTGCCTTAGCTTCCCTCAGAATAGTTTCTTCCTGACGGCTATAGGACATACGTGGTCGTTCCTGGCTAGCCTGAGCCAACTTTTGCTTCATTCTCTTTGGAGAGACAATCCGGTCTACAGCTGTTTCTTTGGCTAAAAGATAGGTTTCATACCAGGTCCATTGCTGCTCTTCTGCGATGGCAAAGAGGGCTAGGGTTGCTTCTCCTTCATCCGCAAAACGAAGTCCATCACGCCCCATCATTCGCTTAAACATCTCCATATCAAACTGCTGTTTCTTACTTGGAACAACAGTCGCTTCCCCAGCATCTAGTCCAAAGACTTGCGAGAAGGAAACTTGCCTTCTACTCCCTAAAGAGCGCGCTGGGAGCAAATCCTCTACGGCCTTTTCCCCGATTTTCTTTTCAAGCAAGCGTTTATAGACGGCATTGGAAAAGAATTGCTCCGCCTCAAGAGGAGCGTGCAACTGGATCGCGATGCCAGCTTCCTCCTCAAAGATATCGATCAATCCCATAGCAATCAAACGATCAAAAGCAAGTAACAATTGAGGAAACCCCATATCAATGTGGTTTAAGATTTGGGCAAGTAGATGTTTCTTTTCACCTTGATCATAAGATGCGAGCAGAAAGCGATAGACCGTCACGGTTTCCATCTCTAAAATAGGCAGGTAATACTGCTCTAATGCAGGCCCTGCCGGTGGAAGAATGTTATTTTTTAAAAATGAGAACGGAGTATTGGGCTTCATCTATTTTTCCTTTTTCTTCTTGGTTCCCTTCGTGATTTGTTTCAAGAGGGTCTCTAATTCACCGACATCCTTGAAACTCCGGTAAACACTAGCAAAACGGACATAGGTAATCTCATCAAGGTCCGCTAACTCATCCATAACTAAAGAACCAATACACTCACTATTAATTTCATTATCACTTTGGCTGCGAACCTTTTGCTCGATCCGGTTTACAATTTCTTCGATTTCATCACTGGATACAGGTCGTTTTTGTGCCGATCGGATAATACCATTAAAGATTTTATCACGAGAAAATTGCTCACGTGTTCCATCCTTTTTAACAACCACTAGGGTCCGTTCTTCCACTCGTTCGTAGGTAGTAAAGCGATAATGGCATTCTTCGCATTCACGACGACGACGAATGGTGTTCCCGTCTTCAGCTTGTCGACTATCCACCACACTAGACTTACTTCCACCACATTTTGGACAACGCATTTGCTACCTCCTTAAACTGTTTTAACACTTCATTTTACCATAAAATGAATCGTAAAGAAAGCAGAAGAACAGGAGATCTCCTTGTCCCCACTCCTCTTTTACAAATTAAAAAAGTCCTAAAACAATTTAAAACTAAAATCATTCTAGAACTCTCATTTGATTTTAAAGAGATAATTCAGCTTCTAAGCCATAGTGATCACTCACAAGCGGTTTATTTTGACCATCAAAAATGACATGTAGACGCTTAATTTCCCATTCTGGACTTGCAAAGATGTAATCAATTCGCAGTGGTACCTGATTATCCGTCCAACCGTCGATTCCAGGACCAACAGTATAGGTCCCCTTTGTTTCTTTGGCTTCAATAAAGCTATCTTGGAGCTTTAGGGAACTTGATAAAATCGTTTCATACCCCTCTTGGCCAGCAGGATTATTGAAATCACCCGCTAAAATAAAGGGTTTTTCTACTTGGTTAAAATACTTTTCAATTCGTGGCCACTCAAATTGGAAACCTTTGTCCCACCAAGAAAGATGAACACTGCCAACAACGATCTCTTTTCCATCCACACTCGTATGAGCAACGGCCACTCGACGGGTATGGTAGTCCGTTGGATCATCCATATTGGATACCAAAATCTCATCTGCCTTCAAGGGTTGACGTGAAAGAACTGCCACCCCTTCATTGAGGTGATCATAGCCGATATGGTTGTAGGCCCAAGTCCAATAGTAGTGAAGCCCTTGGGCAGCCAACTCTTCAACCAATACGTGAACAAAGTGATCCTTGTGAATAGCCACGGCTGATGGCGCGGCTTGATAATACTCATCTGTTTCAACTGTTTCTGAGGCCATCTCTTGATTGACCTCTTGGAAACAGATCACATCATATTGTGCTTCTAAAATTTGTTCCTTGAGGGTTTCAAATTTTTGCTGGGCATTCTCTTCCATCCAACTATGGGAATTTAATGTTAAAAATTTCATCCCCTGATTTCTCCTTCTTTCCAAATCAAGAAACGGCAAGAGGCCGGGTGCACTGCCCCAACCTCATTTTCTTTGCCGACGTCTCTTATAATTCTACTGTTGCAACTGGAGCATTTGCTGCCAATTTACCAGTATGTTCGACCTTAACAGATTTAATCGCATCTGCATTTGTGAAGACAACAATTGTTGAAGTTTCACGACCTGCTTCACGGATCGCATCAAGGTCTGCTTCTACCAAGAGGTCTCCAGCAGCCACTGTTTGACCTTCAGTAACTTTAACTTCAAATGGTTTTCCTTCAAGACTAACTGTATCTAGACCGATATGAACCAAGACTTCCAAACCATTATCTGTTACCAAACCAAGGGCATGTTTGGTTGGGAAGACGCTAGTAACTTTACCAGCAACTGGTGAAACGATATGGCCATTTTCAGGCTCAACCGCAAATCCGTCACCCATCATTTTTTGTGAGAATACAGGATCTTTCACATCTTCGATGTTAATCACTTCACCATCTGCAACGGAGTGAACTTCATCTGTTACCCCTTTAAAGGTTGCTTCAGCCTTTTGAACTGCTGTCATTTGGCTAGGAAGTGTTTCAGGAATGACTTCACCTGAATCAAGAACGTCTTGGATATCAGATTTCAATACGTCAGCTTTAGGTCCGTAGATCGCTTGGACACCTTGTCCTTTCATGACAAGACCCATAGCACCTTCAGCTTTCCATTGTTCTTCTGTTCCGACTTTTTCAGCGTCCTTAACGGTTACACGAAGACGAGTCATACATGCGTCAACGTCTACGATATTGGCACGTCCACCAAGAAGGTTGATGATGTTAATGACTTGTGAGCTTGCTGAGCTTGTAGCAGCACCTGCTGCTGCACCATCTCCTGCAGGGGCATCATCATTTTGTTCATAGTTACCGTTACGTCCTGGAGTTGCATAATTGAATTTCTTAATCATGAAGTTAGCAATGAAGTACATGATAAAGGCAAATAGGACTGTTACCCATACAAAGTTAAAGATATCTAATGCCAAACCAGCGTTGATGGCCATTGGGGTACGTGTCAAGAACTCGATTGAACCGAATGAGTGGACACGAAGGTGAACCAAGTCAGCCATTGCAAAGGCAGCTCCTTGAACAAAGGCATAGATTAGGTATAAAGGTGTTGCAATGAACATGAACATGTATTCAATTGGTTCCGTAACACCTGTCAAGAATGTAGCAAGGGCAGTTGCAAAAAGCATCCCTTTGTATTTTTCTTTCTTATCTGGGTCCACATTGCGATAGATAGCAACTACAACCCCCATCAAGATACCGAAGGATCCGATCATTTGACCAACTTTGAAACGAGCTGGTGTGTACGCATGAAGCAAGTGTTGATATTGGCTAGGGTCTGCCTTCTTCAAGTTAACAAGGTCTGTTACCCAAGCTAACCAAAGTGGATCTTGTCCAAATACAGTTGTTCCTTTGGCAGCACCTGTAAGAACTTGGTAACTACCACCCAATTGAGTATAGTTGATTGGAATGGTCAACATATGGTGAAGACCAAACGGCAAAAGAAGACGTTCCAAAGTACCGAACAAGAAAGGTGCCAAAACTGGAGCTGTTGATTGTGAGTTGGCAATCCAAATACCGAATCCATTAATTCCTGATTGAACTACTGGCCACAAAGCTGCTAAAAGCAAGGCTGTAATGGCTGAACGAACGATAACAACGAATGGTACAAAGCGTTTCCCGTTGAAGAAAGAAAGGGCTTCTGGGAGTTTACGGTAGTTGTAGTATTTATTGAAGGCTGTTGCTCCAACGAAACCTGAGATAATCCCTACAAATACCCCCATATTAAGAGCTGGAGCTTCAAGAACACTGATAAAGTAGTCCGCAACTTTAATCGATCCACCGAAAATTGTGTGTACTGTAGCAGCCTTATCAGTCAACATTGCTGATGTGACTCCGAAAACTGCACCGGTAATACGGTTAATCAAGATGAAAGAGAGACCAGCTGCAAAGGCACCCCCTGCACGCTCTTTGGCCCAGCTACCACCGATAGCGAGTGCAAAAAGGATGTGAAGGTTACCGATAACCCCCCAACCGATTTGTTCGAGAATCCCACCTGTAATAACAAGTGGAGATAAATTCGGGTTGATCATAGGGATTGATTTCCCGATTGAAATCATCAACCCAGCCGCTGGCATGACAGCGATAACGACCATCAAGGCCTTACCAAACTTCTGCCAGAATTCAAAGCTAAATAAACTTTTGAATGATCCTTTGTTCATCATTCAACCTCCTTATATTGTTTAAGGCTCTGTTTTAAGAAAACGTTTGCGCTTAATTTGTTTCTAGTATACCATATTTTAAAAATTTGTAAAGCCTTACATTCATTTTTTTCTCCAAATTTTATCTTTTTTTATCTTTTTTAAGCCAAATTCTTTTTAAAACTCATTCTTTTTTCAACGCAAACGATTTCTTTGAAACTAAAAAACATTCGAATCCTTAAAGGATTCGAATGTTTCATTCTAACTCATCTTGCATGGCATAGCCAATACCACGAACTGTTTTAATATAGCTTTTTTGGCCCGGGAGATCAATCTTCCCACGGAGATAACGGATATAGACGTCAACAATATTGGTTTCACCCGTACTTTCATACTTCCAGACACTCTCCAATAACTGCTCACGTGTTACCGCTCCCTTGCTTCCCATCAGGGTCGCTAGGAGGTCATATTCTCTGCGGGTCAAACTAATCATGTCCTTCCCACGATAGACGGTATGGTGTTCCACATCAATGCGCAAATTGCGGTATGACGTTGGGATTTTCATCTGGCTACAATGTTGGTCAATATAATCACGTCCTCTAAAAATGGCTGTGATCTTATCTACCAAATCGCTGATAATAAAGGGTTTGACCATATAGGAAACGGCAAAGCGCTGAATACTCTCTTTGTGCTCAGCAATTTTTTCGCGACTATCCAAAACAATCAAAACAGAAGCTGGGCGAATCCGACTGATTTCCTCTGCGAATCTTTCACCAGACATATCTGACAGATCGTAATTAAACAAGATCAGATCATATTTGGTCGCAGCAATCAACGCCAGACCTGCTTTTCCATCTTCGACCACATCAACTTGATACCCCTCTTTTTGAAGTTCCAAATCAATGAAGCGAGCGATTTGCTTCTCATTTTCTACTAGTAGAACTCGTTTGACCATAGGGCAAGATTATTTTTCGTCGTACCAAGAATAGTGGAAGGTACCTTCTTTGTCTTTACGTTGGTATGTGTGAGCACCAAAGTAGTCACGTTGTGCTTGGATCAAGTTCGCGGGAAGATCCGCTGAACGGTAGCTATCAAAATAAGTAATCGCTGCTGAGAAGGTTGGTACTGGTACACCAGCTTGAACAGCAAGAGCTACGATATCACGAACTGATTGTTGGTACTTAGCAGTGACATCCAAGAAGTACTCATCCAATAGAAGGTTAGCAAGATCTGCATCGCGGTTGTATGCATCTGTGATCTTTTGCAAGAAACGAGAACGGATGATACATCCATCGCGCCAGATAGATGCGATGTCCGCAAATGGCAAGTTCCAATTGTTTTCTTTAGAAGCGACGCGCAATTGAGCAAAACCTTGTGCGTATGAGATGATTTTTGAGAAGTAAAGGGCTTGACGGATTTTTTCAATCAATTCAGCCTTATCTCCTTCAAATTTGAATGCAGCTGGTTTTGGAAGAACCTTGCTTGCATGAACACGTTCTTCTTTGTAAGTAGAGATGTAACGAGCAAATACTGACTCAGTAATGAGTGACAATGGCACACCAAGGTCAAGCGCTGATTGACTAGTCCATTTACCAGTTCCTTTGTTTCCTGCAGCATCCAAGATGTAGTCTACGATAGGTCCATCTTGACCTTCGTCGTCTTTGCGTCCAAGGATATCAGCAGTGATTTCGATCAAGTAGCTGTCCAATTCACCCTTGTTCCATTCAGTAAAGATTTCAGCCATGTCTTCTGCAGAAAGTCCAAGCAAGTGTTGCATGAGGTCATAGCTTTCTGCGATCAATTGCATATCACCATACTCGATCCCGTTATGGACCATTTTTACGTAGTGACCAGCTCCATCAGGACCGATGTAAGTCACACATGGTTTTCCATCTTCAGGCGCTTTTGCAGAGATTTCTTCAAGGACGTCAGCTACCAAGTCATATGCTTCTTTTTGTCCACCAGGCATGATAGAAGGACCTTCAAGGGCACCTTTTTCACCACCAGATACACCAGTACCGATAAAGTTGATACCAGAGTTCGCCAACTCTTCGTTACGACGGATGGTATCTTTATAGAAAGTATTTCCTCCGTCGATCAAGATATCGCCTTTATCCAAATGTGGAAGAAGGGCTTGGATGGTTGCGTCTGTACCAGGTCCTGCTTGAACCATAAGCATGATACGACGTGGTTTTTCGATTGAGTTTACGAAGCTTTCGATATCATAGCTTGGCACAAAGTTTTTATCAGGATGGCAAGCAATTACATCTTCTGTTTTTTCTTTACTACGGTTATAAATGGCAACTGTGTAGCCACGAGATTCGATATTAAGGGCAAGGTTACGACCCATTACGGCCATACCAACAACACCAAAGTTTGCTTTAGTCATGTGACACTCCTCTTTATAGTTTGCCTTTATTCTACCATTTTTCCTCCTCAAAAGAAAGCAGAAAATAGCTTCCCGCCTTCTCTAAGAGGGAGAAGATCATGCAAGTCATTTGATCTTAAAAACAAAAGTGCCCGAGAAACAGTTCTCAGACACTTCCTGATGAATGACATTAATCTTCTTTAGAAGCTAACTCCTCTGCTTCAATGACCGGTTGTTCTCCTTCTTTGAGTTTATTGACCGTCATATTAACTCCAAGAGCTCCTGCTAGCAATTGACGAATATCAAATCCAGCTCCTTGAGAGACTTGGTCGATACTTTGCATGATATCGCCCACCATCTTAGAAGCATTGCCTTCCCCGTACATGGTGATCTTATCAACCTTGGTTAATGGTTCTGCGACAGCACGCGCAATTTCAGGCAACTTGTCAACGACCATTTCAGTAATGGCTGCTTCTTGCATTTTCTTCATCGCTTCGGCCTTTTGGTCCAAACCTTTGGCTTCGGCTTCCAGTTTCAAGCGAATGGCTTCGGCCTCGGCACGACCTTTGGCTTCAATAGCTTCAGCCTCTTGCAATTGGGCAAATTTCTCAGCTTCGGCTTGGGCTTTCCGAGCTTCGGCTTCTTTTTGTGTTTCGAAGAGTTCTGCTTCTGCCTTGCGTTGGCGTTCAATCAATTCTGCTTCTGCAGCTTGTTGACGAGCATATTTTTCAGCTTCAGCTTGTTTGCGGATGTTGGCATCCAATTCCTGTTCACGAACCTTAACTTCGCGCTCTTTGACTTCCGCTTCTTTTTCCTGTTTCATGATATTAGCTTCGGCTGCCACGCGCTCTTGTTCACGACGTTGCACTTCTGCCTCAATCCCTTTAGCGGCATCTGCTTTTGCTTGGGCAATATCTGCTTCTTGCTTGAGGGCTGCTTGTTTGAGTTTTAATTCATTTTGTTTTTGCGCGATTTCAAGATCGGCAGCGACCCGTTTGTCGTTAGCCAATTTATCTTGTTCTGCTTCAACTTCCTTGCGTTCACGTTCTGCTTTGGCTTTGGCAATCAAGGCATCTTTCTTAATGGTTTCAACATTTTCAATCCCGAGGTTATCGATGACTCCCCCTTCATCAGAGAAAGATTGAACCGTAAAGGCGATGACTTCTAGACCCATTTTAGCCAAGTCTGGTGCTACGTTGTCCTGCACTTTTGAGGCAAATTCTTGACGGTCATTGACCATCTTACGGAGCTCCATCTGACCGATCACTTCCCGCAAGTTTCCTTCCAAGACATCTTGGACAGAATTGGAAATATCTGTCGTATTCCAGTTCAAGAAGTTTTCTGCAGCCCGGGCAATCATTTCATCGGTTGTACCGATTTTTAATTTAACAGCTGCATCGGCACGGACGTTAATGAAGTCCAGTGTTGGAACAGACTCAGAAGTCCGAACATCTGTCGAGAATTGCTCAATATCAAGATAAGAGCGTTGTTCGACAAAGGGAATCATAAAGCCAGCTTTCCCACGTAAGTGACGTTGTTTCCGAAGACCTGTAATGACCACGACTTCGTTGGGTTTAGCGTTGACATACCCTTTGACCAACAAGATCAATACAAGAATGGCTACGATTACAAAAGTAATCAACCAACCTGGAATAAATAAAGTATCCATACTTTTTCTCCTTTTTTAGAGGTCTCCCCTCTGTTGTTTATTAATCCTAGTATATCAAAAGAAGGCCTTTCCTCAAAGAAAAGACCTGTATTTATGTCTAAATTTATCAAATGCAATCTCTAGCTTATTCTTCGTCAAATAATCCTTGAAGACCAGCGAAAGGACTGTTCTCTTCTTTCTTGATCGCTTGAGCGGCTTGGTATTCTTCTTCGGATAGGATTTTCCAATCATTGCCTTCGATAAAACCTTGTCCAGCCTCTTCTTCTGGAGTGAGAACCTTGAGGGGAATATTGAGCAGAATATTATCCGCTACACTTTCACTCAGGTCAATCTTCCCACCTTCGATTGGAAGGATCAAGTCTTCCTCTAGGGCCTCGATATCTGCATCAGACTGTACATCCTCAGCAAACACCTCTGTTACAGGATAGCTCTCTTGAAGCTCAACAGGCTCCATGCTGCGGCTAGATGCCAAAACGATGGTGTAGGCCAACTGGTAATCCAAGACATAGAGGCCTGTATCATAGGCTACTCGTCCTGTCGCTGTCACATTCTTTAAATCAAGAATTTCTGGATTACGCTTTTGCAGATCCTTTAACAAATCCAACCCTTGATCAAATGCTAGTCCTTCAGGATTTTTACGGATTTCTTGTGTATATAAGTTCATTCTTTTGTCCTCAAATCTTCTAGATACTACTAGTATATCATGAAGCTGCCCCTCAACCAAGAAGTCTCCTCAAAAATTTGTTATAATCATGAAAAAAGATGAAGGAGATCTGATGGCAAGAGTTTACGATTTACCATTTTCAACTGTATACACAGCTTTAGTCCAAAAAGTCTTACGAAAGGGTGGAAAAGAGATAAGCCTTGACCAAATCACCTCGCGATTAACAGGCTATTCTCTGGCGGAACTAAAAGAATGGAAAAAGAGTGACGGAAGTTATGAAGATTTCTTTCGACAAGCTCCCGCCTATCACCCCAACCGGACATTGATTACTGGGAAAATTTGTGGCGTGCAAATTGAAACGATTCAGGATCCTTTGATGCAGGAAATCCGCCGCTTAGATCGTCTGGCTGATTGGTTAAGCAAAGGAAAGACTGTTGAGAAATTGGTTGAAAAATACCAGCTAAAAAAGGAGAATTCATGAAAGAAATCGGAGCTATTTTTCGGCAAATACGTGAAAGTCGCCACATCTCTTTAGAGGAAGCTACGGGTGGCGAATTTTCGCGCTCTATGCTGTCGCGATTTGAAAGAGGAGAAAATGACCTGACGACGCAACGGTTTTTTCAGGCCCTTCAACAGATCAAAACAAGTCTCAGTGAGTTCTCTCATCTAGCAGGGATCGATCAGCACTCTTTTATCCCCAAATTGTTGAAAGAGCACTATGAAAACATGAGCTTGGAACACGATCAAGCCTTGTACCAAAGCTACCAGCAAGCCTACCAGAAACATCAGAAAAAAGAAGACTTCTTAGCCAGCATTATTCTCAAGGCCAAAATACTTGGCTTATATCCTGAGGTAGAGCTCACCGCTAGCCAAGAGGAACTAGATTTCCTCTATGACTACCTCTTCTCTGTCATGGTCTGGGGAAATTTTGAGTTAAGCCTATTTTCACTGACCTCTCCTCTTTTCTCTAGTCAGCTCTATCAACAATACACAGAGGAGTTGGTCCAACGGGAGGATTTCAAGCTTCTCCTAGATTCCTCTCGTCCTGCCATCAATTCTATTTTCCTTAATGGCTTTTTTCTCGCCATTAGTTCAAATGAATTTGAAGATGCAACCTATTTTGATCAGCTGATCAAGGACCACTTTTACTCTGAGAACGAAGCCTACCTTCGGACGGTTTATCTCTACGCCAAAGGAGAATTTCTCTATCGAAAGGGAGAAAAAGAAATCGGTCTTGAAAAGATGGAACAGGCCATCCAGGTTCTCTCTATTCTGGATTGTAAGGACAGTGCCAACTACTACAAACAGGGCCTGCAAGAACTGATCAATAAATCCTAAAAACTCACAGATCTACTCTGTGAGTTTTTGTTGAAAATATGCAACATTAATTTTTTCTTGCTTTTTAGGTTTACAATAGGACCATCAAGTAAAGAAAGAAGGTTCTTCCCATGATGACCAAACTAAAAAACCACTTCCTCCGCTTTCTTCTCTCACATACCAGCGTTTATCTGAAGGATCAGGAACTTCTTCTCTCTGATGATGAGAAACTAGACCTCTTCAAACAGATCTTTCGATCCATCAAACAAGTCCTACAAACTAATCACGTGAAGGAGGAAGGCTCATGAAACTCTTAGCTCGTAATAAAATTTTTGCCTTACTTAGTCTTTCTCGCTTTTTGAATACCCTTGGCGCTGCCATCTACAATCTGGTCTTTGTGGTCTTTGCTGCCAGTATGCCACAACCGAGCCTAGCAGTTGGCATTGCCAATCTCATTGTATTTATTCCTAGCCTCTTTACCATTTTTGTCGGGATGAAGGCTGACCGCACGAAGAAAAAAGCTAACTGGTTGATCCGCATTGGCTATCTTCAAGCCATCCTCTTCATCCTTATTGCTCTCATGACCAAGATTCCGGGTTACCTAGCCTTTTCGATTGTTTGCTTCTTAAACATTGTTTCAGATTGTTTGAGCGATTATCGAGGAGGCTTGCAACTCCCCATCATGAAAAAGAATATCGCTGATGAGGACTTGATGGAAGCCTATTCCTTCAACCAACTGCTAAGTATGGTCTGTTCGATTTCTGGACAAGCTCTAGGAGTTTGGCTGCTAGCTATCAGCCATCAAAATTTTGCTCTGGTCGCTTCGATCAATGCAGTGACTTTTCTCCTGTCTTCCACTTGTCTCCTGATGAGAAAAAAACAGCTGACACATGACCCAGTCATTGAGCCCCAAAGTAAGAATTCTTTGGTACACGAATGCCAAGAGATGTACCAGAACGCCAAAAGTATTTTTGCAGATGAGGAGGTCCACCACTTTGGCAAGTTGCTCTTCTCATTGGTTCTTATCAATGCCCTAGGGGGATCCATCTCAGGTATCTACAATCTGCAACTGCTTCTCTCCCCCTTCTTTCAGTTGAGTTTTAGCCAGTCGCTCTTGATTTTAGAGGCAGTGACTATTTTAAGCATGGTCTGGGCTAGTTTGACACCCCATGACTATTTTTCCAAGCAATCGCTCCACCATATCCTCCTGTGGATAGCAGGTGGGCTGACTATGCTTGGGCTCACAAATATTCTGGTACACTGGGATTTCCTTTCCCTTCTACTCATCACTTTCCTTGGTTATCTTGTAGCAAAAATCAACCCAAAAGTTTCCAGTCTTTTAATGAGTAAATTGCCCGCTGAAAAATTAGCTTCTACCTCTAGCTTTTTGGGACTGATGGTCAGCTTTGCCATGCCACTTGGGACAGCTCTCTTTTCTAGTCTAGCTATCTGGAGCCTTCCCTTAGCTTGGGGGATCTTTGCCATCCTTGGTTTCACTACCCTCCTCTTAACAACCAAATAAAAAATCCACCATTGGATGGATTTTTTTACATTTTTCTTAAACGTGCCACCCGCTCAGCAATGGGTGGGTGGGTATAAAAGAGTTTTTGCAAACCGGATTCTTTTTTGGGATCGTTGATAAAAAGAGCACTGCTCGCATCATCGACATGTCGTTGCATTGGTTCGCTATTGTCTAGTTTTAACAAAGCATTGATCATCCCTTGAGGATTCCGCGTCAATTCAACACTTGAAGCGTCTGCTAGGAACTCCCGTTGACGAGAAATGGCTAACTGGACCAAGGTCGCTGCTAATGGCGCTAAAACGATGGCAAGCAAGGAAAGGATCAACATAACAATCTCCAAACCACCGCTACCTTCTCGATCATCATCCCGGCTACGGCCACCGCCCCACCACATCAACCGTCCTCCAATACTAGAAAGCATCGTAATGGCACTGGCAAGGGCAACTGCAATCGTGGAGATGCGGATATCGTAATTGCGAATATGGCTGACTTCATGTCCGATAACTCCCTCCAATTCCTCACGGTTCATCACAGCCAGTAGACCTGTTGTCGCTGCAACGGCTGCATTTTGAGGATTAGACCCTGTCGCAAATGCATTCATGGATGGATCATCTACAATATAAACTCGAGGCATAGGGATTTGAGCTACCATGGCCATATCTTGTACAATATGGTAGAGTTGAGGGGCTTGCTCTTCCGTCACCTCACGCGCCCCGTTCATTCGCATGACAACTTCAGTTGATTGGAAAATCATGCTAAAGGCATAGATTCCACCAATAATCAAAGCTAGGATGACGCCACCAAGGGAAGAGCCTAACCAGAGGTAGCCAACGGCTGCTCCGATGAGAGCCAAGAGTATGAAAAAAGCAATAAGGAGAATCCAGGTTCTCCTTTTATTGCTTGCAATTTGGTCAAACAGCATATTAGTCTCCTAATCCGCTAAAGTCCACCTTTGGTACTGCTTTTTCTTCTTCAGGCACTTGAAGGAATTCAGCCTGTTTGAAGCCAAACATTCCAGCAATCACGTTTGTTGGGAAAGTTTCCAATTTCACATTATAGTTGCTTGTGACACTGTTGTACAATTGACGAGCATAAGAAATTTTATTTTCTGTGTTGGTCAATTCTTCTTGCAATTGCATGAAGTTAGTGTTAGCTTTCAAGTCTGGGTAATTTTCAGCCACCGCAAAGATACCTGCCACTTGACGGGAAAGAGCATCACTGGCCACCATTGCTTCTGCAGGTGAAGAAGCTTGAGCCACTTGTTGGCGAAGTTGAGTGACCTTAGCAAGGGTATCCCCTTCGTACTTGGCATAGCCTTTTACTGTTTCGATCAAGTTTGGAATCAAGTCATTCCGACGTTTCAATTGCACGTCAATTTGACTCCAAGCTTCGCGAGTTTGCATCCGGCTTTTTACCAAACCGTTGTAAACTCCTACTACAATTAACACAAGGACCACAATGATCCCAAGAATAATCCAAATCATTTTATTGAATTCCTTTCATTTCTTTCTACCAGTATATCAAATTTCCCTTATTTTGTGGTAAAATAATAGCATGAAACCAGAAGAATTTTATGTCCGTTTAGCCGATCTCGGCTTCCCATTAACTGATCGCCAAAAAGAGCAATACGAACGGTATTTTGAGCTCCTCGTTGAATGGAATGAGAAGATTAATCTCACTGCCATCACTGCAAAAGAAGAAGTCTATCTCAAGCATTTTTATGATTCTATCGCACCCATTTTACAAGGTTTGATCGAAAACCAACCCATCCGTCTCTTGGATATCGGAGCTGGTGCTGGCTTCCCCAGCCTTCCTATGAAGATTCTTTTCCCTGAGCTAGATGTGACCATCATTGATTCCCTCAATAAGCGGATCAATTTCCTTCACTTGCTGGCTGAAGAGTTGGGCTTAAGTGGGGTTCATTTCTACCATGGACGTGCCGAGGACTTTGCGCAAGACAAGGCCTTTCGTGCCCAATTTGACCTCGTAACAGCGCGCGCTGTTGCTCGCATGCAGGTCCTTTCTGAGCTGACTATCCCTTACCTGAAAGTAGGAGGACGGCTCCTCGCTCTCAAGGCCAGCAATGCTCCAGAAGAGTTGGAAGAAGCAAAAAATGCCCTCAACCTGCTATTTAGTAAGGTTGAAGACAATCTACAGTATGAATTGCCAAACGGGGATCCACGCTATATCACTCTTGTCGAAAAGAAAAAAGAAACCCCAAATAAATATCCAAGAAAAGCAGGCATGCCCAATAAGCGGCCATTGTAGTAAGATACAAAGGGCCAAGAGGATAAAGTCAAATAAGAGGCTGGGACAAAAGTCCTAGCCTCTCAATTATTTTTGGATTGTCAAGCAAGACGCAGTGGTTGAGTGGGCTCTACTACGCTGATTTCATCAGCTTTTACAGCCCTACTCAACTGTGCGGAGGTGGGACGACGAAATCGAATTCTAACGAATTACCGATTTCTGTCCCACTCT